>JACMMM010000413.1 GCA_014379065.1 Saprospiraceae bacterium | reverse complement strand
TTTCGTCGTCGTGGCGTTGTGTGAGAAAAGCCGCAGGCCGAACTTACTTTTCGTCGTAATTGAAAGGCAACAGTTTGGCGTCTTTCACGGTCGAGAGTGTCATCAAGGTCTTCAGTCGCTCGATCTCTTCGATCTGGCTAATGGTCTTGAAGAGTAGTTGCTCGTACGTTGGGATGTCCTTGCAAATGATCTTCATCAGGAAATCCGCTTCGCCTGTGATGATGTAGCATTCTGTCACCTCATCGATCTTCCCGATCTTCTCCAGGAAGCTGTTGAGCGCATTTTCCTTCTTCCAGGCCAGGGACACAAGCACAAAAGTCTTGACATTCAGACCCATTTGCGTTGGGTTCACATGAGCGTGGTAGCTCTGAATGATATCGCTCTGTTCCAATTTCTTCACGCGCTCGAGAGTAGGAGCAGGCGAGAGGCCAATTTTCTTAGAGAGGTCGAGGTTGGTGATCTTGCTGTTCTCTTGCAGGATTTTCAGGATCTTCAAATCAATTTTATCCAATTTCTCAGACATATCGCGTAGTTTGGTTGTGAAATATAATTTCGGATCAAAAAGTTGGGCAAAGGTAGGGCATGACAAAATGATTTGCAAGCATTGAACGGTCAAACCTCTGTAAGTTTTGTTAATAAACCGTTTTTGTCAGATAGTGGCATGAAAATGAAAGAGTTCGGCGGCAAAGTTTGATGGTTTTGCCAATAATTATTTCCCCAAAAGGGTGTATTTCGACAAATTGGCACTGGTAGCCTTTAAAAGTCGAGCCTATTGTTAAAACTGCCAAATAAAACAGGTGAGTTGATGGGTTAGAGGTTGTGGAAAAGTGGAAAGGCGACAAATTGTTTGGGGAAGGTATTTTTGTGGACATCACTGGATGGGGAATAAGACACCATTTGGAGCACTTGATGTTAAATCTGTTCGAGGTGTTTGGTTGGTTGAGTTTTGTTAAATACTTTCGTCAGCGTTTCGCTCCGAATTTCTAGATTGTGTACCTGAGCGCGAAGCCAGCAGGCCCGCTTTAATCCTTTTACTCGCCATAGCCCCTTTTCCCGCAATTGTTTTAACGTAGGTGGGAGGGCGAAGGCGGGGCTTTAATACGCTAATCCATTCTCTTACTTGCAGTGGTCTTTTGGAAAGTTTTGTCAACCGGCAACGGCTGGCAGCATGCAACCTATACCTTTTACCTATCAAATGCTTTTCCATTATGAAAAAACGATTGAACCTTTCGAACTATCTTCATTTGACAAACACCCAGAAAGGCGCGGCTTCGTTTCTCGGATCACGCTTCTGGCTTAGCACTATGCTACTTGTGTTCCAAACCGTTTTGGCATTGGCACAAACTCCGCTGATGAGCGATTTTATCGGGGTAAACCTCCGACGGGAGGATCCGACCCAACCTTTATCTTGCGCTGGTTTTGCGAGAGAGTACCACGATTGGGTCATTGACGAGGGCGATGTCAATCAGTCAGGAAATGCCTCCCCACTTTACCCTGGTAACATCTGCCTGTGGAACCCGCCCTACCAAGGACAAACTTGGACGCACTTCCCTGCATTCTACGCTGATATCGCGGGAAGCCTTACCCCAGCCACTGGCAACCCTGTGCCGATTTGCGCGACCATGAAGTTTTGCCTGCCGCGCATCCTGCCATTTACACCAAGCTTTGGTCAATTGGCTGCCGCGCAAGAGTACAAGCCCACTTGGCCTGACGGAAGTCCAACCGACCCTGCCTCCTACGAATACTACGCTGATTGGGTCACACAATTCGCCTTCCATTTTGGAGGGGCAGGGGCATCTATACCAGACAAAGGCCCAGATACCGATCAGCCCGCTGGGCAACGTGTTGGGTATATCGAACCTTGGAACGAGCCAGACAAAACTAAAGAATGGTACGGTGAAGATGGCCCTTTGCCCGACAGGATTGGGTTCACGCCCGCAGAGTATATCGCTATGGCAAAGACTGTGTACAATGGCAATGGCAACACCGTAAGAGGAGATTTGCCCGGCAACAGCAACGCCTATGCTTTGGGTGTTGCCCAATTCCCAAACGTGCGCTATGTAATGTCAGGGCTTTCGGAGTTTGGTGCTGATGGCATCTCTTATGCCGATGCTGTATTGGCTGGCGTGCCACAATTTCAGGTGGTCAATTTTCACCACTATTGCGACAACAAATGGGACGGGATCAATTTCTCCGGCGAAGGTGTCTCGCCCGAAGAAGATCAGGGTGCTACCGCCATTGGAGGTGTGGGCGAATCGGGCTCATTTAAGAAAATACTCCGCAGCATCAAAAACCATTACGCTGGTCGTGAAATTTGGCTTTCTGAATTCGGCTGGGACACGAACGACAAGTCGCCCCAACGTGTGCCCGCCATCCCCGCCAACCCAGCGGGCATTAATGAAATCGCCGACAAACAAGAAGTACAGGGCTGCTGGATGACCAGAGCATATCTGGAAATTGCCGCTGCGCAATGGGACAAAGCCATGCAATTCTGCATCCGTGACGAATCCACCAACCCTGATGCCTTTCTTTTCCAAAGCAGCGGGCTTGTTTTGAGCAAAGAATATAGCCACCAGCCCAAGAAGTCCTTTTACTACGTCAGCACCATGAAAAACGTGCTGGGTGCGACCCGATATGTTTCAGAACTTTCCACGAGCGAGTATGCGACTGATTTTAACCATCCGCGCGTTCTGCGATTTAATGGGACAGTCCCTGGCTTTGCTGGGAATGTAGCCGTCTTGGCAATATGGTCGCCAACCAGCAACAATGAGACCTACGCTATGTCTGGGGCTACGCTATTCGAGCCGAGCGCGTTAGGGTTTACCCACGCCACTATGATTCAGATGCAGCCCAATGATGTGAACGGGGTGAGGACTGAACTGACCATAACAAATGGTAAAGTTCAAATCGCTGCAAAAGACGTGAACGAACGACCCATTTTCGTGGTGCTGGCGGGCAATGGCATAACAGATATGGCAACCCCATGTGTGAGCTTTGTAGAGGCGCACCCACCCAGTTTCAACCCCGCTTCTTGCCATGCATTGTCTTGCGATGCAGTAAAAGTGGTGTGGAATGTGCCTTCGGGGGTGACCTTTGACCATTATCTGGTGTATTACTACGAACGTCAAGATGTCCAAACTCCCAATCCATTGGTATTCAACATAGGCGATTTGAATTGGAAACTGTACGACGGGAATGTGCCCGGCGCCTGCAACCACGTGGTCATCACGGGCCTGAAACGCCCGCACGATGTGTACCAGATTGCAATCATCGGCGTAACCGCCGACGGCAATATTACACCTGCCTGCCGAGTTGATATCCGTACTGCCGATTGCACGGGCAATTCTATCATTGGGCGCAGCCATTTTACTACGACGGACAATACCTGTGCCGATCAGGTACTTTTTAACTATGGCGATATTGACTTTTGCTATGGCCAATACGATGCCCCTGTGACTACTGAGTGGGCCGCAGACCCGGCTTCGCCCTGCCCTGGCAATGAGATTACCGTCACTTTCGACCAACTTTATCATCTGGATGCGATCCGTATGCTCGATGGCTCCGATATCGGCACACTTCGTATCCTTTATGATGACAATGACTCAGCGCCTTTCTTAAATGAAAATACCCCATTGACGCTCAATACAGTACTTTATGACACTTGGAGAACCCTCGTATTCCCACTCTGTCAAGGATCTGTAAAACGTGTCAAGTTTATCCTCGATGCATCCACCTTCGCCAAATCGCGCATCCGTAGGATAGTCTTTGTTGGAGAGCCGGCCTCTGGCGAGTTAGAATCTTCCTGCTGTGGGTCCTCCAATGCGCTGGTGGTCAACAACCAATCCGCCAGTCAATTGCCGGGCTTGGCCAACGCGGCAGAAATCGTGGTAAATGGTACACTGACCATTGACGCCGACCTGACACTTGATCTGGTGGGCGGCCAATCGCCCCACGTTATTATGATGCCCGCCTCCAAGATAGTTGTCAACGCAGGCAGGACATTGACCCTCACCGACAAAACCCTGGTGAACGGCTGTGAAACGCTGTGGCGTGGTATTGAGATAATGCCAGGCGGGCGAATTGATTTGGTGGCAAAAAGCTCCATCCGCGATGCGCAAAAAGCCATCAGGATGCTCAGGCCGACGACCTCCAACCCGCCCAACACGATTTTCAATCTGAATCAGGCTCGGTTGTTTTCCAATCTCAATGGCGTTTATATCGAACAAATCAACCTCTTCAACAGCACTTTCATAGGCTCGGCAATCCATAGCTCCATCTTTGATGGTTTGGATGTTGACCTGAAGCCGGCCTTTCCTGGACAAACAGACTGGAGCCCTTACGCCAAATACGGCGCTTGGATGTCGTCCGCTAATGGCTTCAACGTGACGGGGACACCCACAGAGCCCTCTATTTTTACCCGTATGGACAACGGGATATTACTCCATGGCTCCAGCCTGGGTGTGTCCAATACCCTTTTCAAAAAGATTACAGAACGACAGCAGAATGGGGCCGCAGTCGGAGGGATAGGCATTTATGCACTCAAGAGCACCCTATTCCAAAGCGGCTTTGGCAAATACGGCGCTTTGTCTTTCGACAAAGTGAGCACCGCATTCAAACTCAACATCGCCTCTGTTTCCATAACAGATAACAACGCCTTTGATGTGGACTATGGCATCAGCGCAATAAACCTCTTGACTCTGGGGAACTACATCCACAACAATACTTTTCAGTACCATAAAGGTGGGATTAATAGTGCTACGGGTCGGCGACCGGTCATCATCACCAATAACTCTCTGATCAGCCTAGGCAACGTCGTTTCATACGGGATGGTGGCCTCGGGAGTAGCGACCAATAGCTTCGACGGCCAGGCGTATGATATTCGGGATAATTTTATCCAGGTGCGCTCCAGTGCCCAGAACCCAGTGGCCATAGGTGCGGGTATCTACCTCACTAATGCCCGCAACGCCAATATCGAGGGCAACACCATCAAAGTACACAACTACGACTTGGCTGGCACAGGCAACAACGAAAGCCCAATTATCTATGGCATCAATGTCAATAACAGCCCAGACAACACCATTTGTAGCAACAACATCGCGAGTTGGGCCGCATTTAGCCCGCCATTTACCAAAAGTTATGGGCGTGGCATCTTCCTGATCAACTCCCCCAGCAATGCGGTGACCTGCAACGTGCTAGACTCCATTCGCCATGGCATCGAGTTCCACATGAACTGCAACACCCCCGATGGCATACAGGGGAACATCCTGCTCAACACCGACAAGGGCATCATTGCAGCCGAGAACCCTCAAAACCTGCCCGTACCAACCATACTTGGAATGCAAAACTATCGGGGCAACCGATGGATCAATAATGCGAGCAAGTATGAGATAGGAGCGGAGTATCAAGGGAATGTCCTAATCCTCCCAATCGAACGCTTCACTATTAAAGACCCTGATATCAGCAATTATACCGATCCCGACAATGGCGTATTGTATGAAATGACGGTAAAACCGCCAAGTTTTACTGCGGGTTGGTTTTTTGATCCACAATTGCAAAATCTCAACCTAACCTGCGGCGTAACATCTGGCCAGTGCATGGACAATCGGCTCGATCACCGGATGCGCGGCGAGGGTCTGTACCAGAACATCGCCAAGGGCACCGCAAGCACCAATGGCTATTCGCCGGCATACGGCTGGATGCTGCGCCGCTCGATTTTCAGCGACCTGCGCGACAAATATGGCACGGGGCCGGTTGCTTCGGAATACGCTGCCTTTTACAATGCCCAACTCAACACCACAGTGCAAAAAAGTTGGGAAGTGGACAAAAGCATCGCTTTGATTGGTCGCAACAACTCCTTGGGCAGCAACCGCCTTCGTCAGTTGGACAGTCTAGGCTATCTGGCTTGGCAAAGCACTGGCTTTGTGCTAAGCGCTGCCCAGGAGCGCGAGCGCGACAGCCTCCGCAACGTGCTGGATCAACAGATGCTGACGGATATTGCCGTAGCGGCATCGGTCAACCAAGGGTACAGCACCGCGCAAGCCTACGAGGCATTGGACAAAGAGGCCAACAGCCTCTGGCTGACAGACTTTGCAGGGCAGGAAACGCCCCTAAATACCCACTTGAGCAGAATCGAACAGATCGCCGACCTCTGCCCGCAAATGGATGGGCCGGGCGTATTCAAAGCAAGGGCCATGTACCTGATGGCCAAAGGACAATCCAAAGCGATTTGGGACTACTGTAACCAAAGTGCTGCCCAAGGTCAGCGAGGTGAAGAAAGATCGTCCAATCCAGAGACGCAGGAATCATTTTTGAAGGTATATCCAAATCCTGCCAGTACTGAGTTATATGTCGAGACCAATGTTTTAGGGGGAGTATTTGAAGTGCTTGACCTTTACGGAAAGGTACAACAAACAGGTCGTGCAGAGACCGGTCTGACCCACTTGGATGTGTCGTTGCTTCCGCCAGGCGTGTATGTCCTTACTTTAAAGCCAATACTGGGGCTGCCCCAATCTGTCAAATTCGTACTACTTCGCTGAGTGTTTTATGTGCGGGAGGCGCAAACCTTTGCGCCTCCCGTCTTTCCTTTTCCCTATGAAAAATCTTGTCCTCGCCTTTTGTTTTTTCTACTCCATACCAATGGCAGTCTGTCAAATCCCCATAGATTCTCTTCGAAGCCTTACATGGATTTCAGGTTATCGGTATGATACGCCCGGTTCTATCAATCATGTAATTTTCGATTTTCGACACGACAGCCTTAATATTTCATACCATTTAGTACCCGGTAGGGTGCTGCAGGAGCGGCCTATCACAAACACAATTCAGGAGTTTGACGTTTCTGGCCTTCCAGCGGGTGTCTTCTTATTGGTTGTGCGACAAGACAATGGTCTTCCAATGGTTAAGAAATTTGTGTTGTCTCACTAAAATTTTAATTCGGGCGGCGGTCAAAATACCGCCGCCCTAACTTTTTTAAAATGAAACGGGTATATCCATTTATAGGAATTGTATTCTTGTATTATTTTTCAAATGCTCAAGTACCCGACGATTCTTTGAGGAACTATAATTGGATTTTGGGTTACGGAGACCCAGGAAACCCCACTATCTATCATACTATCTTTGATTTTCATGCAGATACCTTACGACTTTATTCCCAAATAGAACCCAGCAGTCTGTTTATGTACTACACCAACGCCAGCATCTGCGACACAGCGGGCAATTTGTTGTTCTTTTCCAACGGCTGCGGGGTGATGGACAGCAGTTTTGAGTACGTGCCGGGGGCAGAGCGCATCAACCACGGACCGTTGCAAGACTACTTTTGTGATCAATTAGACGGTGGGGGGTATGCCAATTCGCTTCTGGTTTTGCCAGACTGGCAAGGCAAAAAATACAATCTGATCCATACCCTGCCGTCAAGTCATCCTGAGTTTCTAATTGCAACGAACAGGTTGCTCTGGAGCAAAATTGTTGAGGTAGATGATGGGGCTTTGTCCGCGACACAAATTGACAGCACATTGATTGATACGCTGCTTTTTACAAGCGGCTTGGCAGCCTGTCGTCACGCTAATGGACGTGACTGGTGGGTAGTCGCCTCGGGGCACAACAGCAACATCTACCACATTGTAAAAATAGGCGGAGACAGTGCTCAGGTTCACCGAGACACGATTGGGATACCTACCATCTATGATGAAGATGGCTCTGGAGAATCTGTTTTTTCGCCTGACGGGAGCAGGTATGCTCGCTACACTATATTCTCGGACCTTCAGGTTTTTGATTTTGACCGCTGCACAGGGCATTTCAGCCACCCCGTTCATGTGCCCATCGTGGACGCAGCTGACACTGTCTGGGCGGCAGGGGCGGCCTTTTCTCCCAGTGGGCGGTATCTGTATGCAGCTTCCAGCAGTTACATTTACCAGTTTGACACCTGGGCTTCTGATTTGGCTGCCAGCAAGACCACGGTGGCGGTCATGGACAGTTTTTTGGTCAATGGGCTTCCGACAGGTTTCTACCAGTGCGAGTTGGCCCCTGATGGGCGTATCTACGTCAGTTGTCCAGGAGGGAAGCGGACATTTCATGTCATTGAGCATCCTGACTCTACAGGAATCGCATGTCATGTTATTCAGCACAAATACCTATTGCAGTGGGCGATCACTGGCGGTCTTCCGCACTTCCCCAACTTCCGCTTGGGGGCACTGCCCGACAGCCTCTGCGGCCAGGTGTCGGAGGTAAAGCAGCCCGTGATGCTGGAGGCTGGGCTGAAGGTGTGGCCCAATCCTGCCAGCAAGCTGCTGCACATTGAAACAAATGTTGTGGAAGGCACTTGCCAAATCAGCGACTTGTATGGCAGGGTGGTTCAAAAACTCAATATCAATGCGTCGCAACTTGAAGTGGAGGTTTCCAAATGGCCTCCGGGGACTTACTTGTTGAGCATTCGGCCAAGCAAAGGGGGGCTGATAGCGAAGAAATTCGTTTTGGTTCATTAGTGCAATCTTCCGGCAACTATCGCTGGAATCTGGCATTACTGCTCCAAGAATTTTATCTTTAAAGCTAAATAGTCCAGGTGGCTTTTTGCGCGAAACCAATACTTTCTGAAGACTTCGGCTGCCCGCGCTTTTTCACTGGTAAGCGCATCAGGCAGTTGCGCATGAACCGGATTGTCGTATATTATTTATTCCCAAACATATTCCTCCAACAATTCCTTCAACATCTTCTCCTCCGCACTGATCCATGCTTTTTCCTCTGTGCTTTCCAATTTTTCTTTCAGGAATTCAAAAAGCGCCCCATGCTCATAAGCCGACAACACAGCCGGGTGGATGTAATATTTTCGGCACACCGCACGGGTATTGCCGAGGTTGGAGGCCACGGTGTCAATGGCCTGTAGGATGTTTTTCTTCGCTTCGGATTCGGATTCTACAGGCCCAAGTTCGCGAAAAACACGAAAGGCTGTCAGACTGCCTGCCCAGGTGCGAAAGTCCTTGGCCGTAAAATCTGAGTCTGTTATTTCTTTTAAATATTGGTTCACATCACCTGAACCAATGGAATGCCGGGCTCCTTCGCTGTCAAAATATTGAAAAAGTTCCTTGCCGGGAATCTCGCGGCATTGCTGAATAAGCCTTGCCAGCTGCCTGCTGTTCAATTGAAGCGCTTGTGCTACCCCTTTTTTCCCTTTGAACTGGAACTTCACCTTCGTACCGTTCACCTTTACATGCTTGTTTTGGAGCGTAGTGAGGCCGAAAGAGCCGTACAGATTTTTATATACTTCATTGCCGACCCGGATATTGGTCTGCTCCAGAATTCGCACTGCCAAGGCCAAGACCTTATAATAGGTAAATCCCTCCAGCTTCAGGTCTTTTTCCAGGCGTTGCCGGATCAGGGGCAAGGCTTCCGCAAATTGAGTAAGCCGGTAATACTTCGTCTGGTTGCGGATATTGTTCCAGTCGGCATGATACCGGTACTGCTTGCGGCCTTTTGCGTCTATTCCGGTGGCCTGAAGGTGTCCGTTGGGTTCGGCGCAGATCCAGACCTTTTCCCAGGCAGGCGGCAACACAAGCTGCTGGATGCGTTGCAGGGTTTCTTTATCGGTGCAGCGTTTGCCATCAGCATCAAAATAATGGAATTTCTCACCCTGCTTTCGGCGGGAAAAGCCGAGCGCAGTATCCAGAACGTAACGCAAGCCTGCGGCTTTGGCAGTTAGCAAGGGGTTTCGCTGAATTCTGGAGAGTTTCTTTTGAAGTATGGCGGGCATGGTTGGTATGTTGTTGTGTGCTTCTTCTAAAAATTTTGTGCCAGACTATAATGAATATCCAATATCCAACAAGGAATGTCCAATT
>JACMMM010000412.1 GCA_014379065.1 Saprospiraceae bacterium | reverse complement strand
CTGGAAAAAGTATATGCTGCCGAAATATCAACGGCGGATATTTTTTCCGGAAGTGTGGAGTAAGGAGGAACTGGAGAACTGGGGAGAGGTTTGAATTTTGAATTTTGGATTTGCGATTTTGGATTTACGATTGTTTTGATTCGAAAAAGGCAAGATCCAGGCCGCTTTCGCATCAAAATAATCGTAAATCCAAAATCGTAAATCGTAAATCGTAAATCGCAAATCGTAAATCCAAAATCGTAAATTCATTATGGCCTACATCGCAGTTCCCATCCCCAATTTGCCCGGCAAACAGGACATTGAAATCGAAGTCACCATCAATGGCGAGCGACAACAAATGCACTACCGCGTTGAACTGCTGCACTGGGCAGATTGCCCCGCCCCTAACACCGACCGTGTGGAGTGTATTCAACATTTGCTCAGCCGGTACGATCAGGAATGGGCGCTTTATTACATCGGCGCCCCAACAGATGATTTCGTGCCCATCACCTTTGTAAAAAAAGATGAGATGGCGCTGCAACGGAAGATGTTGCGGGGAGAAATGGCCTAGAAGGCGAAAATCCTGTGTATTCTATAAACGGGGTGGCCACTACGTGGCTTTTAACGACATTAGCCAACAACATTTTACCCCTGATAGCATGACTCCTATTTATATGAAATTTACCCAGTTTCCCCTATTGCTTTGCATTGCCCTTAGCATCCAACTTCCTGCTCAACAGCCGCTTAACCTAGACTTTGAAAAAAAGAGCGTCGAGGGCCTTGCTCGCCCTTGGGGCTGGTCGCCTTTTCAGTTTGCAACCAATACTAGCACCACACTTGATAGTGTCACAAAGCATAGTGGTAAATTCAGCCTACGATTCGCGAACCAAAGCATCGCGGACGATGGAAGCAGTGGCGACCATAGCATTGGCTACTGGCTTTCACCCCACGAATTATCGGGCAATAAAATCAGTCTCAGTGGCTGGATAAAAACAGATAAAACAGGCGGCTCCGTTCACATCTCTCTGGGTGCATACGGAGATACAGGCTTGATCAAGGAAGTCAAAAGTCTGGAAATCAAAGGAATCGGCGATTGGAAAGAAATAAATCTGGCGATTCAAGAAGCTGCCCCCGCCCATTCCTGGTATATCATACTCAGCACGAATGGCAGCGGCAGCGTGTGGTTTGACGACCTCCATATTTCGGTCAACGGTCTTGAAAAACGCAGTCTGGAAGTGGCCCTTGATTTCAGCGAGAAACAACGCCGCTGGCTGAAGAAGAACAGTTCGGTCGTTGCAAGTTTCAAGCCAGTGAAGGTGGACATAAAGGCAGATTATTCCGATTTGAAAGCCTTCCAACAGGCGGTCGGCGACGCTAAAATCATTGCCCTCGGCGAAGCCACGCATGGCACGAGCGAGTTTTTTCAACTCAAGCACCGACTGCTCCAGTTTGCTATACAGGAACTCGGTGTTCGCGTGTTCGCGGTCGAAGCCAACCAGTTGGAGGTGGAAAAAATCAACCACTATGTCTGCGAAGGCGTCGGCACTGCGGAACAGGTTATTCGGGTAATGTTCGCCGTTTGGAACACCGCAGAAATGTTGGAATTGATCGAATGGATGCGGGCTTACAATATTGCTAATCCTGCTCAAAAAGTGGAGTTCGTGGGTTTTGACTTGCAAGATCCGAGCCTGCCAATGGACAGCTTATCGAGCTTTGTTTCGACTTGGGAACCCACTTGGAAACCGTTTTTGGATAGTCTGCAGCACAACTATCGGGAAGCTTGGCGAAAGCAATACTACCCACAAGCAGCCGATAGCATACGGCAAGGCTGGAAAGCAAACGCCGACAGAATCTGGACGCTGGTATCTTCTAAAAAATCGAATTGGTTGAGTAAAGCAAACTCAGCCGCTGAAAAACAGCGGGTAGAATGGGCGATCCAAAATGCCCGCGTGGTGTGTCAGGCAGCCGATATTGCCTTTTCTCAAATCGTGAGCGGGCGCGACACTTTTATGGCAGAAAACATCCGTTGGATTCAATCCATGCGCAAGCCAGATACGCGCATCATTGTTTGGGCGCACGACTCGCATATCGCCCGTAGCGACCACCCTGACGATCGCTTCAACTATCATCAGGGCAATTCCATGGGCAAGTACCTTTCTAAAATTTTTGGCAAAGACTACCGGGCCTTCGGCTTGTTTACCTATCAGGGGCAATACAGCGCTACCATCAGTTTTACCAATCACAAAATGGTGGCCGTGGATGCACAGACCGGGCCTCGCGGGAGTTTCGACGAGGCATTGCACCCCATAGCAAAACAGTTTGGCGCGAATCAATTGTTCCTGAATCTCCGCCCTGCATTTCGGGAGAAAAACAACGAATGGCTGCTCCAGCCCCGCCCGGTACGATTTGTAGGCTATGCTACCTCTGATTATGATTTCGGGGCGATGATGTCGGTGCCGTATCAGTTTGACGGGGTGTTTTTTGTGGATAAATCGGGGGCCTCCAAGAAATTGAGGTGATGCAGGGGTTGGGTAAAATTTTATTTGCCCCTTGCTTGTATTCACAAAATTGCCATACTACCTTTCGGCCCTAAAATACTAAAATCCAATGGCAGACTTGCTCCTGTCAAAATGTTGATGCGCCCCCGCTTCTGGTTTGGTACTGGAGGCGGGGGCGTGTTTGTAGACTGGCTGCTTACCCGCAAGGTTGATTAAAATTTTCAAATAAACGATTTATGAAATCCCCCGCCTTCCCTGTTACCATTCTTCACAAACGAGGCCACTCTACTACCCTGGTGGTTTTACTCCATGCCTTTAACCGGACGTCCGAGCGGCTAGCAGACGTACGCCGCGTAGTAGAAGAGGACGACCCCAATGCCGATATTCTGGCGCCCAACCTACCGTTTTCCTTTACTTCCATGGTTCATCCCTCCTCTGTGGTCGCCGATTTGTTGATACAAATAGACCAGGCCTTTGAAAGGAGCCAGCAGGACGGGTCGCCTGGGTATCAACGAATACGGCTCATCGGCCATAGCATGGGCGCTTTGTTTGTCCGTAAATTATATGTCTGTGCCTGTGGTGAGCATCAAGCAGCTCCATTTGAGGCCAGCCTGAAGGACTACTTAAAGGCGAGGAATGCGCAGCCACTATCTTTGAAACGACCCTGGGCCGATTCGGTAGACCGGATCATACTCCTAGCCGCGATGAACCGGGGCTGGTCAGTCTCACACCATCAGTCTCTATCAAAAGCCTTTTGGGCGACGAGTGGCGTGTTTATTGGCCATATAATGGGAATAATATTCGGACGGATGCCCATTGTATTTTCCGTGCGCCGGGGAGCGCCCTTTCTTACCCAGCTACGCCTGCAATGGTTGTTCATGCGCCGCGCCGCGCAATCCGACTCAGGACAGAGCGGCACAGCGTTGACGGTGCAACTGCTGGGATCAGTAGATGACCTGATCTCCCCAAATGACAATGTTGATCTGGTGGCTGGCAAGGATTTTATTTACCTCGATGTTCCCGAATCAGGCCATAGCAATATAGTTGAAATGGATGATTCGGAGGAAGGGAGGGCACGTCGTAATATTTTTAAAGCTGCACTGACGCAACCGTCAGAGGTATTAAAGGCTGGCCAGTTGCTCCAGGAAGATGTAATTTCAATTGAATCAGAAAAGGTCACCGATGTGGTGTTTGTTATCCACGGCATCCGGGACGAAGGCTACTGGACGCAGAAAATTGCCCGGAGGGTGATGGTCAAGGGGCAGGAAATGGGGCTGAAATTCGCTTCCGAAACATCTTCCTATGGATACTTCCCGATGCTGTCATTTCTAAACCCCCTTCGACGGCGGGAAAAAGTGGAGTGGTTGATGGATCAGTATGCAGAGGCCTGTGCCCGCTATCCGACGGCGGAGCGATTCCACTACGTGGGCCACAGCAACGGCACCTACCTCCTAGCACGTGCCCTGAGCGAATATCCGGCATGCCGGTTCCACCGGGTAGTATTTGCCGGAAGCGTGGTCCAGCGCCAGTACAACTGGCAGCAATTCATGCCCCGGCAGGTTGGAGCCGTGCTGAACTTTGTGGCATCGCAGGACTGGGTAGTTGCCTATTTCCCCAAAGGGCTACAGTCGCTCAAGCTACAGGATCTGGGCAGTGCTGGCCACGATGGATTTATAAAGGGGCCAGACGTCTTCCAGCCGGATGACTATATTCAAGGAGGCCACAGTGCAGCGCTGAATGAATCTATGTGGGATGGGATTGCGAACTTTCTTGTTACGAATCCGATCCAAATTCCGGCATTACCGGCAAGCCTGCTTTCCAAGCAAAGACCATGGTGGGTTCGCTACCCGGTTTGGCCGTTGGTCTGGTTGGGGTTGTTGGGAATCATGTGGTTTGGCTACTGGGTCATTACTTACTTAGCCCCTGCCGAATGGGCTCCCGCCTTCGTTTTGGTGTACCTGTTTTTGCTGTGGAAGATAGTGACGAAGGTGTAGGTGCAGATTGAGGTTCACACTTTTATACTTCCTCACCACAGCCATGAAGTGGCCTTACTACCCTTGGCACACTTTTTTACAATGTAGAAACAGGGCAGGATTCCATTTACCTGAAAATGCAATTCCTGCCCTGGCACAAAAATTCTACACTATGAAAAACTTATTTTTTACCTGCCGAAGCCTTCCCGCCTGCCGAGCCTTGGCGGGCAGGGGCGTAGGCTTCATCTTGATCGCCCTGCTTTGCACCGGCTTCAGTTTCCTTTCCTGTAGAGTAGTGGTCGCCGACCGCCCCGCACCACCTGTATATGTACGCCCTGTACCAGCAAGACCCAATTATATCTGGAGAGACGGCGACTGGCGTGCTCGCAGACATACCTATCATTGGCATGAAGGGTATTATACAGCTCCACGTACAAACCGTGAATGGCGCGCAGGTACCTGGAAACAACATCCCAAGGGGTATTCCTGGAATAAAGGGCGCTGGCACAAGGCAAACAAGATGAAGAGCGGGCGGAACTAATCCCGCTATTTCCCTCCCAACTGCTTCAAATATTTCTCCGAATTCACCCGTACCGCATCGGTCGGGTTCTTGCTGAGCGCTTTTTTGAAATTGGCAATCGCATTGGCCTTGTCGCCTTTGAGTGCATAAGCCTCGCCCAGGCTGTCCCAGGCATTGGCGCTGTCGGGATAGCGCTCTGTGTTGAGTTTCATGATCTTAATGGCATCGTCAAATTTGTTCTCACCAACGAGCTGGTAGCCGTATTGGTTGAGTTCAACTTCCGTAGCCACAGTGGTAGCTTCCTGCTGAACCTTATCGGCCTCGACTGCTTGGCCCGCTTGGCGGAGCAGCGCCGCCTTAAGGTTTAGGGTATTGAAATTTTTGTTCTGGGCTAGCGCTTTTTCAGCCCATACAACTGCATTTTCGCTATTTATTTTATTCTGTAGCGCATAATTGGCTGCGCTAAAGGATCCTTGCCAGTTGAAGCCAATAGGCCCCTTTAATTCTGCTGCGGCATTAGCCATCACGATGTCGTCTACCGCAAATTCAATGGAGAGCGGAAACTGCTTTTTCTCCCAGTTCAGCACCAGTTCACCGCCGTTCTTGCTGAGGTTAATAAAATCGTAGGTCAGTAATTCGGTATGCGGGATGTCGTGCAATTGAATTTTAGTCCGCAGCTGGTCATAGGCCGGGTCATAAAAGAAACTGCCCCAACTGCGGTACTCTTTGGACAAAATGGCTTCCCCGGAATTGTCATTGTTGATCACGAAGAACAGACCGTATTTCCCAGCAGGCACGGCTTGTCCGCCTACTTTGACGTCATGTGAAAACTCGATCACCGTGTTTTCATTGGCGCCCGCCCGCCAAGGCGCTTCTTTTCCAAGGCCGAATGCTTGTTTGTTCCAGCCGTAGGGCACGAGGCTGCCCCAGATTTCCCGGCCCTTTACGGCGGGTCTGGAATAGCTGACGGATACAGTAGAAATCCCGATGGTTTGGGAAATGGTGGCAGCAGGGCTTGGAGTGCGGGGAGTGGTAATGCCTTGTGCGCTGACATTGGCAACAATAAATGACACCAAGCTCAGGGTTAACAGCACGTGTTGGAAAATCTTTGTCATGTTTTTGCTTAATTTTTTTGATGAACAGAATGAAAACCGAAAGTTGGGTTTTTGCCGAAATGATGGTGGGAATATGGACAAAGAAGGCGGGGGAGTATCTCAATAACGGGTTGCGTTGATTGAACAACAAGCTTTGCTGGCAGCACGCTTCTGGCGGTGGTTTGGGCGTTTTGGCGTCGGGGAAAGAGGGGGTTTAGGCGAGTTTTTTTTAATTTTTGGCCGGAAAATG
>JACMMM010000411.1 GCA_014379065.1 Saprospiraceae bacterium | reverse complement strand
GCTTGGTTTTGTCAAAATAACGGATTTAGACGACGATGAGATTGAATACGAATTGGCCATTGCTGCCGGACAAGAGAGGTGAAAATGTTGCCCCATCATAGCTCCTCTCCTTTGATCAGCATGGTCGCCCGGATGGCTTGCTCTTTGAGGTGCAAAAACATTTGGCGCTCCTCATCTCGCATGAATTGCCCAAAATCGGCTTCCGATTCAAAAGAAACCAAGTGCATTTCATACGGCGTTTCGATTTTGCTTTCAATGATTTCAGCCCCATCGGGAAGGCGGATTCGAAGCAAAAGTTCTCCGCGATATTTCGAAATCAAGGGAATAGCCACTGCTTCGAATTGATCAAAAGTCGTCTCTTGGCCCGGTTTTAAATAAATCAATTGGGTAATATAAATCATAATGTGTAAAGATTGCGCCAACTTTGCCAAACGGCAAAAAGGCATCCTGAACAATCGGGATTTTAAAAAATATTTTGGCGGGCTGGAAGGCGAAAAACTGAAAAAAGTTCCGGCAGATTACACACCTGACCATCCCGGCATCGAATATCTCAAGCACAAAAGTTTTTTGGCTACCCATAAGCCCACGGACAAACAGGTGGTATCAGAAGATTTTCTGGATCATTGTGGCCGGGTTTTTAAAGCCTTGAACCCTTTAGACCAGTTTTTGAACCGATCCATGGATAAACCTTCTTATGCCTACCACAATTTCACCCAGCGATTGGCAAAAAATCCGCCGCCATTTTCGCCGCACTTTTACCTCCAACTTTCACGTTGCGATAGCGACCGTTGATGCTGAAGGCCAACCCAATGTAACGCCCATTGGCTCTTTCCTGCTTAACCGGAGCGAATACTCCGGTTATTATTTTGAAATTTTCACTACCGGTATTGCCAAAAACGCGAACGCAAACCCAAACGTCTGTATCATGGCGGTTAACAGTAGTAAATGGTTTTGGCTAAAAAGCCTGCTTTTGGGCAGGTTCGCTGAGCCACCTATGATAAAGATATATGGTAAAATCGGCGAACGACGAGCCGCAAAGCCGGAGGAGATCAAACGTGTGAATCGTAGGCTTGGCCGGATGAAAATTCTGCCTGGGGGCAAAAAACTGTTCGGTAATTTGCCATATATCCGCGAGATTCACTTCGATCGATTTGAAGTAGCGAAAGTAGGTGCAATGTCAAGCAAATGAACGTTGAGGCAAACCCCGTTTACCTCGCGGCAATGGTCAAAACCTACAAGTTTTAATCCTCCTTGGCTTTTCGATGTTATTCCACTACGAATATTCCCATGTACACTTTACCCCCTTCCAGAGGAGAGATTTTTAGCAGAAAAAGTCCGTTTGGCATCGAGCCCAGCGGTAGTGTGGAATTCAAATCAAGCTGCCCCTTTCGGAGTGACTGCCCCATCACATTCAAGATTTCAAATCGAGCCATGCCCAGCTTGGGTTCAGGTAGTTGGATACTGAGATTCCCTCCGGCAGCCACTGGGTTGGGAAACAATTGAAGGTTTCCATGTAGGCCGGGTTCATAAGCTGCACTCAAACAGCCCGCAGGCAAGATGCCATGTTGTTGGAAACGAAAATCGAAGACCTGCAAAGTTGGAGGGTCTATTTGCGCAATAATCGTTTTGCTGGAATCAATAACATATAGCGTAGGAAATCCCAAGATACCATATTGGTTGACCACGCCATTTCCACCGCCGCCCAAGCCACTTACCGAAGGGAATTTTATGTTGTATTGCTCGTCGTAGGCCGTGACTTCCGCATTAGTATCGTTGTAGTCAATGGACATGAAAATCACATTGGCGGTATTGCAACCATATTTTTCATAAGCCGCATTGACTTGTGGGCTGTAATACTGACATGGAATACAGGTGGTGTAGAAAAAGTCCAGCACCACCACCTTTCCAGAATCCAGATATTGGTATAGGGTGTGCGTGTCGCCGTGGGTGTCCGTCACCGTAAAGTTGGGTGCCGGACCCCCGACCTGAGCCTCAGCGACCATTGGCACCGTGAAAAAAAGAAGCCCAAATAGAAGTTTGGTAAAAAATTTCATAACCATTGAGTTTGATGAACATGTAGGTATACCGGAACGCTGTTCCGGGGTGTGGTGCGAGCGGAACGCTGTTCCGCTCTACAATGAGATGCGGAACAGCGTTCCGCGATACAACAAACCTTCAATTCACGGCAAGCTTGCCCACAAAAGCCTTTGCATCAGAATGCAAACGAACGACATACATGGAGGGCCGCAATTCGCCGACCTCGAGTTCCCATATTCCTTCAAAACTGGGCACTATTTTTTCAGAAAACACCTGTCTGCCCGCCATGTCAAAGAGTGAAAGTTGTACGTCATGCTGGATGTCAGCGGGCATTTGCACATAAAGTTTTCCAGAAGCATAATGGGCAACCAAGGGCAAGGGGGCGTTCTCAACCGTCTTTGAGGTCGAAAAAGGGCAAAAACGAAGAAGTTGGAATTTTACGGTCGCATCAATAGCATGATTACCTCCTACGACGTAAATGCAACTGTCAAGCGCAACCATGTTGAGATAATCTCTGCCCAAAGGGAGCGGTGTGCCTACTGAATAGGTCTTGGTGTCCGTGTCAAAAATAAAGACTTCGTCTCGTTCAATAAAATCATGGTAACCACCAGCGATATAAATCTTATTGCCAATGGCAGCTCCACTCAAGCCATGCGTAGCAGCAGGGAACATCGGCAGACTTGCCCAAGAATCGGTGGCTGGATCGTAGCGATGAGCAAATTTGTTGGGGGCGGTATAGCCGCCGCCGCAAAAGCGGTAAATGTGTCCTTCCGTCGCCACATGAGCGCCATACCAGAATCCGTTGTCTGGCAGGTTGTTTTTCGTAGTCCAGGCATTGCCGACAGGGTCGTACGCCTGGCAGAGATTCGCCATCCCTTGTCCGGCGAGGCTGTACACCACATCGTTGAGGGCAACAGAATAGTGGATTGCGCGGGGAGCCGTCAAATCAGCCGCTTTTGCCCAAGTGTTGGCTGCAGGGTCATAAATGTAATGATCGGCTTTCGGTTGACCGGAAGTCGGGTAGCCGCCACCGAAATAATGGATTTTTCCGCTGGCTGAGGTTCCGGCGGGTTGCTGCGCGAGGTAGGGCACAGCGGCGCGACTTTCCCAAGCATTGGTTGTAGGATCGTACGCAAAGTGATGGTTGGTGGCACCACCCGCACCACCGCCGCCCATGATGTGGATTTTACCGGCCACGGTAGCGACCACGGGGAACGTGAAACTTTCGGGGATGGGGGCTAAGGTGTCCCACTTTTGGGCAAAAAGATTGGGCGACAGCAGGCTACAAAGAGCAAATAATGGTAAGATTATTTTCATAATTCAAAAATGTGGTTGGAGTGAAAGTCATACACAACGAAGTGTAAAAATAACATCATAAGTCCAAAGTTTGCACCTATCCCTGAATTTTCCTTCAAACCAAGTACGTTTGCACCATGCGCATCGAATCCAAACTCCCCAACGTCGGCACCACCATTTTCACCATCATGTCGGGCCTGGCCAATCAGGTTGGGGCCATCAATCTGTCGCAGGGTTTTCCCAATTTCAACCCATCGGAGCGCTTGCAACGGCTTGTGACTGAACACATGGCTCGGGGCGATAACCAATATGCTCCCATGCCCGGAATTATGCCGCTGCGCGAACGCATCGCCGAAAAAATCGAACGGATGTATGGTGCAAAGGTCAATCCTGACACGGAGATCACCGTGACTGCAGGTGGCACACAAGCGATTTTTTGCGCCATCGCAGCCTTCGTTCGCCCTGGCGACGAGGTGATTTTGCTCGAACCTTGTTATGATTCATACCGACCTTCCGTAGAAACGGTGGGCGGCATTCCCGTCGTCCATGCCTTGTCAGCGCCCGACTACCGGGTGGATTGGGAAGCGGTGGAAAAACTCATAACCCCGCGCACCCGGATGCTCTGCATCAACACGCCGCAAAACCCTACCGGCACCATACTTCGCGAAGCCGATATGTTGAAAATCAACGAGATATTGCGCGGCACTGACGTGATTCTAATGAGCGACGAAGTTTATGAACACCTGATTTTTGATGGTGAAAAACACGCTTCGGTCTTGCGTTATCCGGAGCTCTACGCCCGCACCCTCGCCATTTATTCCTTCGGAAAAACCTACCACAATACCGGTTGGAAAACGGGTTATTGCGTAGCGCCGCCCGAACTGACCCGGGAATTTCGCAAGGTCCACCAGTTCAATGTGTTCTCGGCCAATCATCCCATGCAAGCCGCTTTTGCCGACTTTATGGCCGACCCGGCAGAGTACCTCAGCCTGCCCGATTTTTACCAGCAAAAACGCGATGCTTTTCTGCAAGCCATGTCGGCCACGCGCTTCCGGCCCTTGCATTGCGCAGGAACTTATTTCCAACTCTTTGACTACACAGCCATCAGCGACGAGCCGGATCTGGATTTTTGCAAACGCCTCACCACCGAGTTCGGCGTGGCGGCCATTCCTGTATCGTCGTTCTTTTCAGACTTGAAAGACGAAAAAGTAATTCGGCTCTGTTTTGCCAAAACGGAGGATTTGCTGGAGCAGGCGGGGGAAAAACTGAGACGTTGTTAATTGATTCGATTATTCGATTGGAGCGATTGATTCGATTATTTGAACACTCACGCAAGTAGACCAACCGCTCCAATCGAATCAATCGCTCCAATCGAATCAATCAAATCAATTGTCATGGTTCTTTCCAAAATCAACGCCGCCATCGCCGACTACAAAAAGTGGCTGCATGGCACCAAGCACCACCCATTTGTACACAAATGGGAATCGGTGCAGCATTTCCAGAATCACTGGGATTTGGGGGCAGCGGATCCGGCGGCCATGTTCGAGGGGAGTTTTCGGAATTCCGAAACACGGCGTTTGTGGCAGACCGAGAACTGGCAGCCCAAGCACATGATGGCCGAGTTTTGGCGCTTTGATCCGCTCAGCGTGCGACTCATGTTCGACGATCTTTTTAACGAAACCCGCGAAGTAGAAGGCCGCACTTCTCGCTTTCTGTTTGGCTGCGACATGCTGCTGCGCGATTACCGAAAAACCAAATCCACCAGAATCGAAAACAATCACGATCACGGTGATTTTCAAATGATTGCGCTCTATTTGGCTTTTCGCTACCCGGAATCCTACGCGCCCTACGATTTCAACACTTTCCAAAAAGCCATGACGCGTTTTGAAGCGCGGGACATTCCACAATCCAATGATCTTGCACGGTATTTCAAGGTGCTGCGAACGCTTATGACCTTTTTGGAAAAGGATGGCGATGTTGTTCCGGCCATGCAAAAGCATTTGCACCCGCGAAGGCATTTTCAGGGAAAAACTATGTTGCTGGCGGAGGATTTTTGCCGCTTTGCGGCAGGGTAATCAGTGATGTTTTGTGGGGCGTTTTACGCATCCGATGACATTAGGCTTCAAGTCATGGGATGAGCGCAGCAAGGCCGTCCACAAAAAAAGAACAGGGCACCACTGATTCAGCGATGCCCTGTTTCTTTTTTTGTGACCACGACTGGAGTCGAACCAGCACATCCGAAAGGACACTACCCCCTCAAAGTAGCGCGTCTACCAATTCCGCCACGTGGCCAATTTACCCGCTTTACCCGCCGTAGCCTTGGCGAAGGCGGGTTTTTACTTACTTCGAAGCCCTTAAAAAGGCAAGGATTTTCAAAAGCGGGTGCAAAGATATTGCTTACATTGGTTTCAGGAAATTCCGGCCCAAATTTTTCTAAAAGGATTTGTGGTGGAATTAGCCAGGGCAATTCAGCGTCTCCACCAGCATGTGAATCGCTCAACTTAATTCTCAAGCTTCTCCAACTCCGCCATAATCATGTGCACCCCCTGCTCTGTCATCGGCACAAGCGGCAAACGAACCTCGCGACTGCACAATCCTTGCAATTCCATGGCGGCTTTTACTCCTACCGGATTTCCTTCAGCAAAAAGGATCTTGTACAGTTCCAGCAGTTTGAAATTCAACTTTTGAGCCGTGGGCAAATCTTGCCGCAAAGCCGCGCGCACCATATCGGTGAACGGGCGAGGCAAAGTATTGGAAATCACCGATATCACACCATCGCCACCCGCAGCAATCAATGGCAGGGTGATAAAATCGTCGCCACTGAGCACCAGAAAATTGTCGGGTCGCCCTTTCAGGATTTTCATGATCTGGTAAATATCGTCGGAGGCTTCTTTCACGGCGATGAACTTGTCAGAGGTATGGGCAAGCCGGAGCGTGGTTTCGGCCGTCATGTTCGACGAGGTTCTGCTGGGCACATTATAAATGATGATGGGTCGCGGCGATGTTTCGGCCAGTGCCATATAGTGCTGGAAAATGCCTTCTTGACCGGGTTTGTTGTAGGCCGGGTTGCTCGAAAGCAGTGCGTCAACACCGTCAAAGTTGAAACCTTTGATTTTTTCCACCATTGCAGCAGTATTGTTGCCGCCAAAAACGCCGGCTACAAATGGAACCCGTCCACGGTTGACTTTGATGGAAAAATCGAGAATCTGGCGGTGTTCGGCATCAGAGGTAGTGCTGGATTCGCCGGTAGTGCCGAGGCTGACGAGAAACTCTACGCCCCCGGCAATGACGTGTTCGATGATGCGCTCGAGGTCTTCCCAGTCAATAGCGCCGTTTTTAAAAGGTGTGACGAGCGCAACGCCCGTGCCGCGAAGTTTTTGATGTAGGCTCATAGTATGTATCCCGGAACTCCGTTCCGGGAAAGATTTAGTCCCGGAACGGAGTTCCGGGATACATTTATTTCAAGACAATTTTTCCAAGGTAAAGCGCGAGTTGTTCCGTGAAATAGCGAATGCCCTTGCCTTCAGGCGTTTCCAATTGAATATCAAAATCGTTGGGGCGACTGGTGGCAAATCCGATCTTGAAGGCTGATTGCGATTGTGCTGCGAGCCATTCCAGCGGAGGGAGTTCATCGGGGTTCAGCGTGAGTAGCAGGTCAAATTTTTGCTTTACAAAATCGGCGGCTTTCTCGCTTTTGGGCTTGCCGAGCCAAGAGGTTTCTTTTGCAAAAAACAAATCAAAGGGCTGATTTTCAGGGGCTTGTTTCACGTTGAAAAAGCCCAGTGCCGATACTTTTTTTCCTTGCTTTTCCAAAGAATGCACAAATTCGAGGCTCTCGCGCCGAGCCGTTTCGGAAGTGGCATCGAACAAGACTCCCACGGTACGGGCACTGTCGAGCGTATGCACCTGGCGGTTGCGTTTTTGCGAAGCCAGTAAGCTACGGAGGGCTTTTTTGAAAAGCAGGGCACGGAGCGGAGCGAACATAGTTTTGTTTGTTGAGGCGCAAATGTACGGTACTCTTTCAAGTCCGCCACCTTACCGCGCTTTCTCAACACCTCAACATTCTCAACACCTCAACATCCTCAACACCTAAACATCCTCAACACCTCAACATCCTCAACACCTAAACTTTACCACTACGGCTCATCGCTATTGGTACTCTTTGGCTTCTTTCTTTCTTTTCTGAAATAAAAAACGGTCTTCCCGATGGGCGGCATCGTATCGCCCAATAAAAATCCCCAGGGCTGGAGCGGTTCAATACGATCAAAAATCACCTTGACAATAGCCGTTAGTGGTATGGAAAGAAACATTCCCGGTATGCCCCACACTGCGCCGCCTATCAACACTACTACTATAGAGACTAGCGCATTTATCTTGACTTTGGACGCTACGATCATGGGTACTACAAAGTTGTTGTCAATCAATTGTATAATGACATATGCTAACACCACCCACCCAGCCGCTTCGGGCGATTGGGTGGCCAATGCGACCAATGTTGGAAGCGAAATGGCAACAATGCCTCCGATATAAGGTATTATGTTCAACATGGCCCCAATAATGCCCAGCAAAACGGCATATTCTACACCAATAAGCAGTAGAGCTGTAGAATTAACGGTTGCTATTAGTACCAACTCGAGCATCAAACCTGACAAATAGCGCTGGATAAGTATTTTTGTTTCCATGAGCACTTCCACCACAGTTCCATGTTTTTGGCGCTCAAAGAGTCGCCCGATAAAATCGAGCAGTAATGGCTTGTAGAAAAGAAACATAAAAATGTAAACAGGCACCAAAAAAACAACGGCAAGCAAGCTGCCGACGGTGCTGAGGGTGGTTCCAATAAGCGCAGTGCTGTTGCCCATGCTTTGGGCCTTTGCCTGTTCTACCCAAGCATATATTTTTTTGGTTTTAACATTAAAGGTGTCTGAAAACCATTCATAGGATTGCTTTATGAGTATACCAAATTTCTCCTTAAACAGCGGCAAAGTCTCACTAAAATCAGCAAGCTGCGAGGAGAT
>JACMMM010000410.1 GCA_014379065.1 Saprospiraceae bacterium | reverse complement strand
GCCTACGGCTTCGACGACTGGTACCTGCCCGCCGCGGGCGAACTCAATGAAATGTACAAAAAACTGGGACCGGTGGCCAACGGCGGCAGCGGCCAAATAACGACCGGATATTATTGTAGTTCTACTGAGATCGACAACCTCTTCGTCTGGGCTCAGAGCTTCGACATCGGCAATCCGTACTACAGCTTTAAGGACAACGGCGATGGTTGTCGGTGTGTCCGGAGATAATTAACCATTTAACCACTTGCCCGCCGAAGCTTTAGCGGAGGAGGGTTTAACCATTAAATCATACCCTTCGCGCTCGTCCGAGTACTCGGGATTGAAAATTTCCTTGTACGATACGTTGCCGGTTTACAAAGATGTGTATTCGCTGATCCTGCTGATCTACGAGGTGACAAAGGAGTCCGCCGAAAATCCTCTCAAAAAGTAGGCAAATCATTACAAATCATAAAGAAATGAAAAAATTACTATTGATTTTTTTCGGCCTGTTCGCCGCCGGCTGGGGCCATAGCCAGTCGCTCAGCCCGGAGGTGACCGCCACGGCCGGCGACCATTTCAGCAGCACTGACGCCCAACTGAGTTGGACGATCGGGGAGACCGTGACCGAAACCTTTGCGGCGAACTCCTCCCAACTCACCCAGGGCTTCCACCAAACCAACCTGACCGTCGTGGCCGTGGGCGACCCTGCGGCCGATTTTCAGGTGCGGGTGTATCCCAACCCCACGGCCGACCGGGTGAACATTGAATCGCAGGCGTCTTCACCCGCTTTTAGCGTGGAGTTCTCTGACGCTCAGGGCCGAACCTTGCTGTTACAATCCGCCGCACAACAAGGCCTGTTGCACAGCCTCGACCTGTCGGGCTATGCCCCCGGCGTGTATTATTTGCGCTTGCGCGCCGAAGGCCAAAAGACCACACAAACATTCAAAATCATTAAACACAACTAGTCATGCAAAGCATTGCACTCTCTATTTTTTCGCTCTTGCTGTTATCTTTTGCGGCCCAAGCTCAGGCGCCACAAGCCTTCAAATACCAGGCCGTGGTGCGCAATGCCGCTGGGCAGCTGCTGGCCAACCAGAATGTGGGCCTGAAGATCGAGCTGCTCGGACCAGATACCCTTTATAGCGAAGTACACAGCGTTACCACCAATGCATTCGGTCTGGTGAACCTGAATATCGGCAAGGGCACACCTGTGTCCGGCAATTTTAGCCAAATTACCTGGGGCCAACAACCCATATTTGTGGTGATTTCACTGGACGCTTCAGGTGGTACAAATTACCAGTACATGGGCGGCTCCGAGCTATTGAGCGTACCCTACGCCCTGTACGCCGCCAACGCCGGCGGCGGCGGCGGTCTGCCCGCCAACGCACAGACTGGCGACATCGTGTACTACGATGGCACAGCCTGGCAGGGCCTGCCCGCCGGGGCAGCCGGTACGGTGCTCACTATGGGCACCGACGGCAAGCCCATCTGGCAAGCGCTATCGCAGCTGGACAGCCTGATAAAAATGACGATGACCAACGGCGACGTGATTTACGCCTACCCTTCGGATAATAGTAATAATAGCACTGGTGCGGAATGGGGCGGGTATGGAACCGACATCACCGGTTTGGCCAATATTACAAACACGGCGACGGCAAACATGGATTTCAACGGAGAGGCTAATACAGCTTTAATCGTGACCCAAACCCCCAACCCGAACGGCACGCTCTACGCCGCGAAACTTTGCGCCGAACTGGTAGCCTACGGCTTCGACGACTGGTACCTGCCCGCCGCGGGCGAACTCAATGAAATGTACAAAAAACTGGGACCGGTGGCCAACGGCGGCAGCGGCCAAATAACAACTGGAGATTATTGGAGTTCTTCTGAGTTCGGCCACGACTGGGCCTGGCATCAGATCTTCACCGACGGCGTTCAGAGCCACTACGTTAAGAACTACCACTTTCGTTGTCGGTGTGTCCGGAGATAAACTATTTAACAATGCCGCTGCAAATTGATCCCGCTTAAGCAATGACATTCACTCGATCAACACAAACCCCGCCCAGTCATACGCGCCAGGATACGCTTTCCGCATCTCGCGCTGCGTGCTGCGGAAGGCCTGCGGCACAGACTGTTTCTCCGTCAGCCAATGGCGGTAGAAGGCGGTCATAAACGCCCGAGTGCTCCGGTCGTCCACTTTCCATAGCGACATAATCAAGTATTTGACCCCAGCGATCTTGAAGGCTCGCTGTAATCCGTATACGCCTTCGTTGCCAACAATGTCGCCCAAGCCTGTTTCACAAGCACTCAATACCACCAGTTCGGTACCGGAAAGGTTCATCTGACTGATTTCATAAGCAGTCAGGATACCATCTTCGTGACCTTCCGGGTGGTTGCCTGTGAGCCAGGCTTGTTTGGCGCCCGCCATGATGAGTCCGGAGCGGATCATGGGGTGTTCTGACATTTTGAAAACGGGCTCACTGCCCAGTGCCGGCTGCCGACTGCCACTTGCCACCGGGTCAGGAAAAAAATAGCCGTGTGTAGCGAGGTGGATGATGCGCGGGGAAGGCGAGCCAACACCCAATTGTCGGAACGATTCTTCCGTAGCATAGAAACCGGTGTCCACTTTTATGTGAAAATCAGCACTTTGGAGTGTTTGCCCTATTTCGCGCACTTCGGCAGCCGTGGCAGGCAGGTAGTCGAGCACACCGCCCCGGGTGATACTGAGACTATCTGGTTGAAAAGCCAATGCACTAGGTTCGATGCTCCGCGAGGAAGCGCCTCGGTTGGCAAAAGCGGTCGCGGTGCTGTCGCTGTCGTAGCGGATGCCTCCCGCGAGGTAAGCGTCATTGATGCTGGTTTGATTGCTGTTGTGAGGAATCACCAATTGGCGGGTGCTGCCTAGCACTACCAATTGGCGGCGTTCACCACACACCTGCCCATCGGCTGTTGCAACTGCAGCTAAGTTGATGCGGTGTAGTAAGCCAGAGGGGGCGCAATAGACGGCTTTGCTGTCTTTGAGCATGCCTTCTAGCGGCTTCCAGATTAGTTCGTAAAGGGATTTTCGTTGGCTGTCTGCTGTTTTAGAGGTGTACAAAGCGTTAATTTTCAAAAAATTGCTGCCACCTGCCGCGCCACGCAGGAGTGGGGTGAGTTCTTTTTCCTCGAACAGGGAGACGAACTGGGGCTGGATGTCGCTGGGTCGAAGAACGAGCGCGGCGTACATAGTGCTGTCCGTATTTTTTGGGAAATTGACCCGAAAATGGACAAACTCGATGGCCGTTTCGTCCTTTTTCAAACCTGCCCGCACTTCTTGCCAATTGACCTGTCGGATGGCTTCGGTGTATCCGGCGACCGAGCGGGTGAGTTCTTTTTCGGCAGCGGCGGCTTTTTCTTCCAGTTCAGCCACACCTTTTCGGTCTGTAATGGGCTTGGCATATTCGGCAGCGAGGCGACGGCGATAGCCTTTGAGGCGGAGATTGACTTCTTTCGATTCCGGGGAGGCGATCGGGAGGGCATTCAGTCGAACGGCGGTAGTGAGCAGGAATCCTTTGTGAAAAAGGGTATGGTCAAAGGCCAGTGCGGGCAGGGTTCCTATTTGGCTACCGCCGGTGCCCACCCGACGGACGAGGATATAAGCGCCCAAATTGTCCCCAGCCTCCTGAAAAGTGGCAGTGTAGTTGGCAAGTTCTCGTTCGGAAAGGAAGGAAACGGACTTCGAGAGCCGTGCCTGTTCTAAGACAGACTTTTCTGCCAGCACAGATTCCGACGCTGAAAACTTGTTTTGACTTTCATACAATACCGCTAGGTTGTTCAGGCTCGCCGCATAGTCGGGATGCTCCTTGCCGAGTGTTTTTTCCCGGATGGCTTTAGCTTCGAGCTGGAGCGGTTCGGCTTTTTCATAGTTACCCAAGTCATAATACACACCTCCTAGGTTGTCCATGCTCGTCGCATAGTCGGGATGCTCCTTGCCGAGGATTTTTTCCCGGATGGCTTTGGATTCCAGGTAGAACAGTTCCGCTTTTTCATAGTTGCCCATGTCATCATACAAATTCGCCAAGTTGTTCAGACTCATCGCAAAGTAGGGGTGCTCTTTGCCGAGTTCTTTTTCATAGATGGATTTGGTTTCGAGCTGGAGCGATTCGGATTTTTCGTAATTGCCCATGTCATGGTATAAAACCGCAAGGTTGTTTAAGCTCCCTGCATAGTCAGGATGCTCCTTGCCGAGGACTTTTTCCCGGATGGCTTTGGATTCGAGGTAGAGCGGTTCGGCTTTTTCGTAGTTGCCCATATAGTAATACAAACCTCCCAGGTTGTTCAGGCTCGATGCATAGTCGGGATGATCCTTGCCCAGCGCTTTTTCCACTATGGCTTTGGATTCGAAGTAGAGCGGTTCAGCTGCTTCAAAGTTGCCCATTCCATCGTACAAAAGCGCCAGATTGTTCAGGCTCGCCTCATAGTCGAGGTGCTCCTTGCCGAGGGCTTTTTCCCGGATGGCTTTGGATTCGAGGTACCATTTTTCCGCTTCCGCATAGTCGTCTTTAAAATGATTCACCCTGCCCCGATTGAAACAGCAACTCCCATACCCCGCCGACTCCCGCCCCAATTTTTCAAGGGCAAGTTTTTCAGCGGCAGCATTGACTTGCAGTGCTTTGTCAAAATCTCTTTGACCAGTAAGGGTTCGGGACACCTGAATCAGGCTATCCAATTCCCGTAATACTGCCGTAGTATCCACCACCTGCGCACCTGCAAAAACGGGGGCGAGACAAAGCAGCAAGCCTAAAATCAGGTTCTTTTTCATTTCTTAAAATTGTAAAAGTGAGGAAAGGCGGCTTCTGAGAGAATCTGCGCTGATGAGCCGGGGCGTATACCGGGCGGAATTGGCCCAAGCGAGGCGGTGACTTTGAGTCACCGCCTCGCTTGATTTTTAAAAAAAGTGCTCCCCGCATATAACGATTCCCGCCCCTGTCAAATTCATCTTTATAGGCGATCAAAACCGGACTTCAAATCGGAAAAGTCGCTGAAAATCAAAAACAAGGTTCACTCAAATTTTTAAAAAAACTACCATATGAAAAAGAATCAAATTTTCGCAACTGCACTTTTACTCTTCATCGCCTTCGCTATGCTTTCAGTCATAGCTTGTAAAACCTGAAATGTATTTCAACTCAAGTTTTTTACCATTAAACTCAATTTTTATGAAACGTTCTCTCTTTCTCTCTGACCCTCGCGCGATGCTGGCACAGCTGACGACGCTTGGCGTTTTCATCTTTTACCTGATAGGGCTGGCAAGTGCTTCGGCGCAGTGCCCGACGGGCGGTTTGCAACTGACCTCGCAGGCGCAGGTGAACAATTTCACGAGCGATTATCCGGGCTGCACCGTCTTGCCGGGAGGCCTTGAAATCGGGCCTTCGTCGGACATCACCGACCTTTCCCCGCTCGCAAGCATTCAATCGATCGTGGGAATCTTGCACGTTGACAGTAATACCGCACTAAGCAGTGTAAACCTCACGGGGTTGACTTCGGTGCACAGCGTCAACATTTATCAAAACCCGATGCTGCAAACCATAAGTTTAAGTGGCTTGACGGCGGTCACTATGGGCGATTTTAACATCCACCACAACCCGCACCTCCACACGGTTCACGCGCCGCCTGCGGTGACGCAGTTCACTTCCATGCAACTTTATTCAAACCCCTTGTTGGCCACGCTGACCGGAATGACGGGTCTGACGCAGGTCGACAATTCTCTCATCATTGAGACCACGAACCTGACAAGCCTCGCCCTATTGGGAAACGTGGTGTCCGTCGGCAGTCTCTACATTGAGTACAACCCGTTTTTGACGGATACGGGCTTGGTGGATTTGCTGGACGCCGACCTGACCAACATGGGCAGTGCCTTTGTTGACCACAACGCCCTGATTACGGAACTCGATTTTTCCGCAGTTGCGAACACCGTCATGGGCGTTTTTTACGTCCACACCAACCCGCTCCTCCACACGGTTCACGCCCCGCCCGCGGTGACGCAGTTCACGGGTGACATGGAAATTTTCGCAAATCCGGCGTTGGCCGTTTTGACAGGAATGACCAACCTGACACAGGTCGGAAATCATTTTTATGTCGGCAATACGCTGCTCACCAGCCTTTCAAACTTTCAAAACTTGGTCTCTGCTGGCGGTTTTTTCGCCATTGAGAGCAACCCGAACCTGCCAAGCCTTGCCCCTTTGGGAAACGTGGTGTCCGTTGGCGACAGGCTTTTCATCATAAACAACCCGATTTTGACGGATACGGGCTTGGTGGATTTACTGGACGCCGACCTGACCAACGTGGGCGGTGCCTATGTTGGCCAAAACGCCCTGATTACGGAACTCGACTTTTCCGCGATTGCGAACACCACCATGAGCGATTTTTTAATCTACGGCAACCCGCTCCTCCACACGGTTCATGCGCCGCCTGCGGTTACGCAGTTCACGGGTTCCATGCAAATTTATTCAAACCCCTTCTTGGCCACGCTGACCGGAATGACCAACCTGACACAGGTCGGCGCTTATCTCAACATTAGGAACACGAACCTGACAAGCCTCGCCCTATTGGGAAACGTGGTGTCCGTCGGCAGTCTCTTCATTGAGTACAACCCGTTTTTGACGGATACGGGCTTGGTGGATTTGCTGGACGCCGACCTGACCAACGTGGGCGATGTCTACGTCATTTTCAACAACTTGCTCACGGAACTCGACTTTTCCGCAATTGCGAACACCACCATGGGCGATTTTCAAATCTCCGGCAACCCGCTCCTCCACACGGTTCACGCCCCGCCCGCGGTTACGCAGATCACGGGTGCCATGGTCTTGTCCGTTATGCCGTTGACGAACCTGACTGGAATGACGGGTCTGACGCAGGTCGGCGCGAATTTTCTAGTCTACGAAACCTTGTTCTCCAGCCTTCCAAATTTTCAAAACTTGGTCTCTGTTGGCGGTCATCTCTATATTTATGGCAACACGAACCTAAGCTGTTTCCCCACATTCAATAGCCTGACAACAGTCGGCGGAGACCTGACCATCACGGCAAACCCGCAGTTGAGTTACTGCTCCACCGCGAGTATTTGCGATTTGACCGTCGGCGGGCTGAAGTATGTGTCCGGCAATGCTATCGGCTGCAACTCGACGGCTGAAATCGACGCTTTCTGCATTGAACCGCCGACTATGACCATCACCTGCCCCGCCAACCAAACGACCAATGCCGACCCCGGCAGCTGTGTCCATACAGTGGTCGGAGCAGAATTTGACCCTACCTCTTTTACGGACTACTGTTACGCTTCGACCATGTACACCCTCACCGGGGCCACCATTGGCAATGGCCTGACCACGCTGGCAGGCACTGTTTTCCAACCCGGAATTACCACCGTGCAATGGACGGTGACGGGTGCGAACAACAACACGGGCACTTGCTCGTTTGCGGTCACGGTCACGGGCGCGACCGAAATCTGCGGCGATTGCTCGACCGATAATTTGCTGACAAACCCCGGTTTTGAAAACGGCCCGGCTGGCTGGGTTTTCAACGATGCCAAAATCCAAAATAACTCCACCCAGGCCCACAACGGTCAAAAATCCGCTCGGATTTGTGGCAACGATGGCAAGGGAAAACAAAAAGTCGTGGCCACGCCGGGTACGGTTTACACCCTGTCGGTTTGGGCACGGGAAAACGGCGGCGGTGCGAAAAAGAAAATAAAACTCCGCTTTTTCGACGCGGCGAACAACCTCATTTCCCAGAAAAAACAAACCGTCAACGGCAATTCGTGGACACTTTACACCCTCTCGAATGTCGCGCCGCCCGGCACGGTTTGGGTAAAGGTCGTTTTCACAAAAAACGACTCGGAAGACAACGAAGCCAACTGCGGCGGCTGCCTGTACGTGGACGATTGCTGCCTGCTACAATCGCCCTCCCAGCAACAGTTACCACCTGTGTTTGTGGTGCTAAATGGCTCGGAGCGTTATTCTGAAACACAAAAGGAAAACTACTTTTCGCCTGAAATATTCACGCTTTTCCCAAACCCGGCAAAGGACGAACTCTTTGTTTTGGGTCATCAAAATGGGGCGAACGAGGATTTCAGTTTTGTCGTCACGGATTTTTTGGGAAAAGAAATCCGGGAGGTAAAAGGCAAATTTGAGGCCGACAACCCGTTCAAAATTTCACTGGACGGGCTGGCGAACGGCACTTATTGCTTGCAAATCAGGGGCAATGGAATACGGAGCGTTACCCGAAAATTTGTCGTGGTGCGGTAATGAGCGGTATTTTTTGATAAATTTTTTCTGAAAAATGATAACGCTCGGTTGGATGAAACATCTGGCCGGGCGTTTTTTTTTGTCTGCCGCATTAACAGTATTTTGCCTGAGAAGCAATTCACTCAATCAACACAAACCCGGCCCAATCGTACGCGCTAGGATACGCTTTCCGCATCTCGCGCTGCGTGCTGCGAAAGGCCTGCGGTACCGATTGTTTCTCCGTCAGCCAATGGCGGTAGAAGGCGGTCATAAACGCCCTAGTGCTCCGGTCGTCCACTTTCCAGAGCGACATCACCAAGTATTTGGCCCCAGCGATCTTGAAGGCTCGCTGTAATCCATAGACGCCTTCGTTGCCTACAATGTCACCCAAGCCCGTTTCACAAGCACTCAATACCACCAGTTCGGTGCCGGAGAGGTTCATCTGACTGATTTCATAAGCCGTCAGGATACCGTCTTCGTGGCCTTCTGGGTGTTTGCCTGTGAGCCAGGCTTGTTTGGCGCCCGCCATGATGAGTCCGGAGCGGATCATGGGGTGTTCCGACATTTTGAAAATGGGCTCACTGCTCAGTGCCAACTGCCGGGTGCTACTGACGATCGGGTCAGGAAAAAAATAGCCGTGCGTAGCCAGGTGTACGATGCGCGGCGATGGCGACTTCACTCCTAATTGCCGGAACGCCTCCTCCGTAGCATAGTACCCCGTGTCCACTTTTGCTTGGATGCCCACACTGCCGAGCGTTTGCGCGATATCGCGCACTTCGACGGCGGTGGCGGGCAGGTAGTCGAGCACGCCGCCTCGTGTAATGCTGAAGCTGTCTGGCTGGAATGCAAGCGTGCTGGGAAGTTCGAGGCCACGCAAAGAAGCGTCTTGGTTGGCGTAGGCGATGATGGTGCTGTTGCTGTCGTAGCGAATGCCACCGACGAGGTAAGCATCGTTGGTACTGGTTTGATTGCTGTTGTTGGGAACCACCAATTGGCGGGTACTGCCTAGCACCACCAACTGGCGGCGTTCGCCATACACATGCCCTTCAGGTGTTGGGATGGCGGCCAGATTTAGACGATGCAGCAGACCAGAGGGGGCAAAGTACACAGTTTTAATGCCGGTGAGCATAGGTTCGAGCGGCTTCCAGATCAGGTCGTATAGTAACTTTTGATTGTACAGCGCGTTGATTTTCAAGAAATTGCTTCCACCTGATGCGCCGCGCATAAGGTTTTTTAGTTCATTTTTTTCAAACAGAGGGACGAACTGTGGTCCAGTATCGCCGCCCTCCTTCGATAGACCTTCGGCGGATAAAGGACGGAGGATAAGGGCGGCGCACATGGTGCTATCGGTGGTTTTTGAGGAGTAATAGCGGTAGTGGATGAACTCCACGGCGGTTTCTGTTGGCTTT
>JACMMM010000409.1 GCA_014379065.1 Saprospiraceae bacterium | reverse complement strand
TTTGGGGGCATTTTACTATGAATCAGAACCGTCGAACCTCCAAACCTTCAAACCCCCAAACCCTCGAACCCCCGAACCTTCAAACCCTATTTTCCCGAAAGATATGCCTTTACCACCGCGCGAGATGCTTTGGCCGAAGCCTCATTGTAACGCGGGCCGCTGGGATTTGCAAAGCCGTGGTTGGCATCGTAGCGACTTACCGTGACGGATTTACCGGCAGATTTCATGTTCGTTTCAAAATCGGTTACCACTTGGTCGGTGATCCATTGATCCTGTGAAGCATGGATGAAAAGTACATCCGTAGCAAGGCCCTTCAGCTTGGCTACGTCTTTTTCAGGCATACCGTAATACATGACACAGGCTTTGGTTTTGTCCTTCAACAAAAGCGCGGCTTGTAGCGACCAGCCGCCGCCAAAACACCAGCCCATGGTGCGGAAGTCGGCCTTGTCGCCCAAAAATTTTGCCGCACCTTGAATGATGGAAGCCGAACGGGCGGGGTCGTTGGCCTGCATCAATTTTCCAGCCTCTTCAGGGGTGATAGCGAGTTTGCCATCATAGAGATCAACGGCTAAAACATTGATTCCCAATTCATGACACCACATAGACACTTCGTTTTTGACGTAATCATTCAACCCCCACCATTCGTGAAATAGCAGGAGGTATTTGCTTGAGTTGCCATGGGCTGTCATCAAAAAGCCGCGCCCGTTTGCTCCTCCTTCCACAGGGAATTCGATCATTTTTCCTTGGTGCGTGACTTCAACTGGCAGTGGCGAAGGGTGCGCCGCAAGGAAGTTATTGTCGTTGGCAAACGCTGCAAATTCGGCTGTTGCCGAGGCCACATCGTGGCACATCGGAATGGCCGAAGCCGTTTTGGCCGGCCGAAGGCTGAAAGCAAGGGCAACGAAAGAAAGGGCTGCGCCTGCCGCTAAGAGGACAATGGCGGTTAAAAGTGACTGTTTTTTCATGTTAAAACTGGTTTGAAATATGGGGCTAAGAAAGTGCTTTTTTGGGAAAAGACCTCGTAGGTTTTCAAAACCTACGAGGCCTAGAGCCTAATAAGATGGAATCATCGCCTGCACCGTATCGCGATATTGGCGGCCAATGGGAATTTCTTTGCCCGCTACCGTCAATTCCGTTGCCGAATAAGCCTCCACGTGCCGCATAGCTACCAAAAATGAGCGATGAGCCCGCACAAAGCCCATGCCTTCAAAAGAGTTTTCCAAATCGCCCAAAGGCATTTTGGTTATGATTGATTTTCCGTCACTCAGGCAAAGTCGGACGTATTCCTTAAGGCTTTCGGCATATTGAATCTCATCAAGCCACACGCGGACCATTTTTTTGTTTACGTTGAAAAAACGGAAGGGGCGGGTAATAGTAGCAGTGGCAGTAGCAGTAACCGACCGCATTTTGAGTTTCTGCACGGCTTTTAAAAAGCGCTCAAAGTCAATGGGTTTGAGCAAGTAATCCACCACGCCAAGCTCATAGCTTTCAATGGCGTATTCATGGTAAGCTGTGGTCAAAATGACTTGGGGCGGGTGTGATAATGTCCGCAAAAAATCAAGCCCTTTCAATCCTGGCAGGTGGATATCGAGAAAAATAGCGTCCACAGGCTGCTCACGCAAGGCTTCGGCAGCCGCCAATGCATCGGGGCAGCGGCCCACAAAGCGCAGCCAGGATACTTGCTGTACATAGTCTTCCAAGATGCCCGCTGCGAGGGGCTCGTCTTCGATGATGAGACAAGAGAGGGTATTAGTCATTTCGTCATTAGGTCATTAGGTCATTTCGCCAATAGGTCATTGCAATTTGGTAAAGTTAAAACACCAATTTCAATCGCACTGCAAAACCGTTTTCTCCTTCAATAACTTCTAATGTATGCCGCTCCGGGTAGATTAATTGCAACTGTCTGCGCAAGTTTTGCAATCCGATGCCGGGGGCAGTTTCTGATTTTTCAGTGGGTTTTGTATTTTCGATTTTTACTTCTAAAACATTGTTGTTCAAAACAATAGAAATCGAAATTTTCGCCTCCTCGCGTTGCTCGCTCGCGCCGTGCTTGAATGCGTTTTCGACGAGCGGCAACAAAAGTAAGGGCGCAATCTCTGTATTCGGCTCATCCAACTCCAGCTCCATTTTTACCGAAAGTCGGCCATCGTCGAAACGAAGTTTTTCGAGTGCAACATAGTCACGCAGCAGTTGGATTTCCTGTTCGAGTGAGACCTTGGGCTTTTGTGATTCATAAAGCACATAGCGCAAAAGCTGGGCAAGTTTTAATGCCACGGGAGCGGTTTTGTCAGATTTGACCCGAGCCAGTGCATATAGGTTGTTAATCGTATTGAACAAAAAATGGGGATGCAATTGACTTTTTAGTGCCCGCAATTCTGCTTCTGATTTTTCAGCGCGAAGTTGGGTTTCGCGGCGTTGCATCGCTTGTTGCCGAAAGTACATCCGCGCCGAAAGCGCCGTGCAACTCGCCAAAACAACGTCAAACAAATCATATACAAATCGGATATTCCAAAACTCAATCGTGGAGTCCGGGAAATAAACCGGCACCAGATAGAAGAGTTTCAGGGCTCTGTTCATAAACCCGCCCAGAAAGTTGGCCGCCGCCGCACCGCCGAACGCTAGCCAGGTCTTCGTTTCGCCAGTACCCGAAAACCGCTCAAAAAACCAGAACGAAAGGTAGGTCGCCAGAATCCTGGCGGGCATTTGCAGGCCTTCTGTGAGGAGGTATTTGCCCAGATTCCCGTCATAGCGGCTATAGGTATAGGCGTAAATGAACCAAAATGCCAAC
>JACMMM010000038.1 GCA_014379065.1 Saprospiraceae bacterium | reverse complement strand
TGCATTGACACCCAAAATGTTTACATTCAGCACGTTAACGCCTAATAATGGCCCTGCCGTACTGCAAATATTTATTTCTACCGGCTCTGACGGGCTGCTCAAAAATCCATCCATCCTGATAGCCAACCCTATCCCGGACGGCCAGGATGTGAGCCTGATGATCAATACAAAAATTTTGTATGAAAACATTTTTGTGCAAAGCTATCAGGCCGCCAATAATCCCAATGGATTTGCAGTCGCCGCAGTAGCCCCGGCGGCAGGCGCTACAGGCCCGGCGAGTGCCTACTATGCTCAGCTCAGCAGCGGATCAATCACGATCAATGCTCCTTCTGGAGACCATTGGAGGGTAAGTCAATCCAGCAGTGCTGTGACGATTGATTTTTCAGGTTTGACTTTTAAAGCAACTCAAGCGGGAGATATGAATGCCAACTACAATGAGGCGCACAACGACCAAAACTTCTCGGTACAGACCTCTTACTCTACCATGTATCACATGAAGTACACGGAGTGGCATAGCGCACATATGGATACGAATATTTCATTAAGTTTTGGCATACCGTTCGCGCTCGCGGGAACCGGACCGACGCAGACGGTACAGCTAAACCCTAATCAGGCTCAAATAATACCGACTTTGACGGTTTCAAGTATCAGTGGAATGTGTACGGGAAAAACCAAAACGCGCATTCAGGATGAACTTAATTCTTTTGCTTCTTCGAATCTGCCCGGACCAATTACTACTGCTACCAGTATACAGTTTGATTCGGTATCCTTATTTGCACTGGAGAGTATTTTGTTTCCGGCGGGCAATTTAATTACACTGACTGCTGCCTATGCACCCGGGGATATGATTATCTTTGGTACTTTAACTATACCTTCGGGTAGTTAAATGTGTGCTTTGAAGTGGCACTAGTAATAATTTAGGAGACACATACCATTTGACCTGCCAGCTTGATATACCAGCTGGCAGGTTTTTTTAGCCCGCTTGGTTTTTACTATATTCTTCAGAGGAAGACTAAGCGGGGCAGGGATAAAACCCGAATATTTCTGTAAAAGCGAACCTTAAAAATCAAACAGCCGAAATGAAAATCATCACCTGGAATTGCCAAGGAGCTTTTAGAAAGAAGGCCGATTTTATTTTACCGCAACGGCCTGACATTTTAGTGGTACAAGAATGTGAGCATCCAGACAAGTTAGTTTTTAGTTCAACAGCACAACGACCCAATGATTTTTTATGGCTTGGTGACAACAGGAACAAAGGGCTTGGAGTATTTTCATACAGCGACTACAAGTTTCAACTTCTTGACCAACACAACGCAGACTTAAAAATCATTTCACCCATTTCAGTAACAGGCGGGCAACTTGACTTCACACTTTTTGCGATTTGGGCTAACAACCGAAACGACCCAGACGGACAATACGTAGAACAAGTTTGGAAAGCGGTTAATCATTACGACCACCTTTTAAATAGTGGACTTACAATTTTAACAGGCGATTTTAATAGCAACAAAATTTGGGACAAACCACGCAGAGTTGGGAATCATTCCCATGTTGTTGACAGGTTGGCAGAGAAAAATATTTTTAGTGTTTATCACAAACATTTAGAACAAGAGCAAGGAAAAGAAAGTCACCCAACTTTTTTTCTTTACAGAAACAAAAACAAACCCTACCACCTTGATTATTTTTTCGTGTCGGCAGACCTTATTGATAAAATAGATAGTTTTGAAATTGGAACTTACGAGCATTGGATTACTCACAGCGACCACATACCATTAACAACGACCTTCAAACTATAACGAATGGCCGTAATAAGCCAAAAAAGTGTCCTTTTTTTTCCGAATTTATCCCGACACTTTTGTGCCGTATTCACGTTGATTTTCACTTTTTATCAATCAGCACAACATTTGACGGACATGAAAAAAACACTTTCACTCCTTCCCGTACTTTATTTTGGTATTCAATCAGCCCTTCTTGCTCAACCGACTATTGTTTGGGAAAAATCATTTGGCGGCACGTATACAGATGTAGGCCGGGATATTATTTCCTCGGAAGACGGGAATTATTTGGCCTTATGCAGACCATATTCAAAAGACGGCGATGTCTTAAACAATCATGGAAGTACTGATTATTGGCTATTGAAACTTGATCAATCAGGGCAAATAATTTGGCAAAAAACATACGGAGGGAGTGATGAAGATGATGCCGCCCGGATTATTCCAGCTAGTGATGGTGGCTATATGCTATTCGGTTCAACATTATCTAAGAATGGAGATGTCAGTGCAAATCACGGGGGAAATGATTTTTGGTTGGTGAAAATAAACCCGGCAGGTGATATCCTTTGGCAAAAAACTTATGGCGGATCAAAAAATGATCGGGGAAAATCAATCATTCCAACAGACGATGGCGGCTACATGCTGATAGGGGATGCCGATTCTGATGATTTTGAGGTGCCAAATAATCACCACGGTGAAACGGATTTATGGTTAATAAAGATAACTGCCAACGGAGATATAATATGGAGCAAACTTTATGGCGGCAATTATGGAGATGAAGGAAATTGTATAATTCCTACTTTAGATGGAGGTTATATTATTGCAGGCACGTCAACTTCTACCAATGGAGATGCCGCTGGAAACCATGGAAGCACGGATTCCTGGATATTAAAAATTGATTCAATCGGAACGAAACAATGGAAAAGAGTCCAAGGAGGTACCGACACCGAATTTTGTAGAAGTATTGTAATAACAGACGATGGAGGCTATCTGGTATTAAACTCCACCGCCTCCGTTACGGGGGCATTTTCAGCAAATCACGGAAGTTTTGATATTTGGCTTTATAAATTGAGTTCAACGGGCGTCTTTGAGTGGCAAAAATTTTATGGCGGTAGTAATTCGGATGGCGCCAATGAATTGATAAAGTTGAGTAACGGGAAATATCTATTGCTGGCATCCACTTATTCTAATGACGGTGATTTAATGGGGAGTACTGGAGGGAGTGCATGGATGATATGCATTAATCAAAACGGGGATATAATTTGGAATAATAGATATGGCGATAGTAGCGCTGGTTTGGCAAGCATAGCTCAATTAGAAGACGGAAAATTCATCGCTATCGGAAACAATGGCAGTAATTTTTCAAATGCTGGTGATGTTTGGGTAGTGAGTTTTAGTCCAACTACAGGGGTAAAAAGTCCCTTTTCTGAGCAGATTGAATTGAAGATCGCTCCAAATCCAGCCACCAATTACTTTGAATTACGCTCCGCTGAGACGCTCGATTATTGTATGGTTTCTATCTCAGCCATGCTGGGCCCTGTTTTACTTCAACAACGCCTTGACGCCAGCCACAGGATTGATGCATCCTCCTTGCCACCAGGTTTTTATATGCTCCAGCTCGAATGCCACGGAAAAAGTGGTAGGAGCGTGTTGATTAAGATCTGAATATTGAATAAATGAAAAACTTCCTTTTCTACACTTTTCTCCTACTTTGCACAAGCAGTGTTTGTGCTCAAGTTCCCGTGCTGAATGTTCAAGACACCTTGGGGAACAATCATTTATTATCAAATATTATTGACACGAATAAAAACCACCTCATCGTGTTTTGGGGCTCATGGAGCTTTAACAGCAAGAAACTATTGGATGAATGGCAACCTTATAGCCAAAATTGGATAGATCATTATAATATGGAGATCTTGTGTATAAGTGCATATTACGATACAAGTCAAATTCAATTAGCGAAAGATCTATGGCATGATCGAGGTTGGATTGGAAAATTATTTTTTGCAAATACTAATGACATGACAAATATAGGTATTGAGGCGGTTCCATGGACGCTGTTAATTACTCCTGAAGATAGCACTATTTACACGCATATAGGTTATGTAAGTGGTGATGTCATTGAAACCAATCAATTTATTGTTGAAAATTTACCGCTTGGCATTATAGATCAAACAAAAAGCAATGAAATCATAAAAATTACGCATTATAACAACATCATAAAAATTGAATCGCCAAACAATTTGAAGGGTTGTACTTTGGATATTTACACCATAGATGGCAAACGAATATTTACCTGCAATATTGAAAATAATACTACCGAATATGAAGTGCCGGAATCAATTATCTTAAATAGCAGGGGATTGTATGTGATTCGTGTGAACCAGGATTCGTCCTCAAAATCATCCTTAATATACCTGCATTAAAAGCACAAAGCAATAAAGTGTCCAGGTGCAATAATGCAAAATGTCCTGATTTTTGGCGCGACCGGCCACGCTGTTCGCGCCAAAAATCAATACCATGAAGTGGAGATTTCCAGTACGGTTTGTGCAAATATTGACATGCCATGGTTATGGCCCAACAACATAGTATATTGTGGTTTGTTTGAGGGCATCATCTCCTAGTGAGAGATTCAGATAACGTTAAAAGATTCCTCCATGCCCGGCCTTTACCTTCATATCCCCTTTTGCAAGCAAGCCTGCCACTATTGCAATTTCCATTTTTCCACGACGCTGCGGATGAAAGGCGTCATGGTCGAGGCCATTTTGAAAGAGTTGGAGTTGCAACAAGGCTATCTCGGGGGAGAAGAAATTCAATCCGTCTATTTTGGAGGCGGCACACCATCTTTATTGGAAACCAAAGAGTTGGAGCAGATTATTGAAAAGATCAATAATCTCCACCGCGTTGCGCCCGATGCTGAAATCACCCTCGAAGCCAATCCAGACGACCTGACACCCGAAAAACTCCGCGAGCTAAAAAACTACACGCCCGTCAATCGCCTGAGCATTGGCATCCAGTCTTTTGCGGAGGAGGATTTACGCTGGATGAACCGCGCCCATACTTCCGCCCATGCCCGCGCTTGCCTGGATGATGCGCTGACGATTGGCTTCCATGATCTTACCATTGACCTGATCTACGGCTCACCTACTACCCCGGATGCACAATGGGCCGAAAACCTTCGACTGGCTTTTGAATACGGCATTCCGCACCTCTCGTGCTACTGCCTGACAGTAGAAGATGGCACGGCGCTCGGCACTTTTGTCCGTCGAGGCCAACAGCCTCCTGTGGATGAAGATCGAGCCGCCCGGCAGTTTGAAAAGCTTATGGAAGCCGCCACCGCGAAGGGTTACGAGCATTACGAAATCTCCAATTTTGCAAAGCCCGGTCACTATGCCCGGCACAATACCAACTACTGGCGTTCGGAATCGTATTTAGGCGTTGGGCCTTCTGCGCATTCGTTCGATGGGGTTTCCCGGCAATGGAATGTGGCAAACAATGCGCAATATATCAATCAATTATCTGAAGGAAAAGTCCCTTTTGAGCGGGAAGTGCTCACATCTGTGCAGCGCTACAATGAGTATGTAATGACCTCATTACGCACCATGTGGGGCACGGATTTAGAAAAAATACGAGCCATGAATGCAGACTTCGTGGTGCACTTTGAAGCGGAAGCCAAGTCCTTCTTGGAAATGGGGGTGTTAGAGAAAGACGGACAAACGTTTAGACTTTCCAGAGCTGGAAAACTCTTGGCTGATCGCGTGGCGATGGAGTTGTTCTTTTGACAGGATTAACAGGATATGACAGGATTTACAAGATGTGAACCGCGGAGCGGCTCGGTATAAATCCTGTCACATCCTGTTAATCCTGTCAGTATCTTTGCACCATGTTACGAATCCTGTTAGTCGAAGACGAAGCCCATATTCGCGATGCGGTGAAACTCAACCTCGAGCTCGAAGGCTACGAGGTGGTGAGCACTGGCAATGGCCGCAAGGCACTCGAGATGTTTGCCGGGCAGCATTTTGACTTGTTATTGCTCGATGTTATGTTACCCGAAGTAGACGGTTTTGACATCACCGAAAAGGTGCGGCTCACCAATACCGAAGTGCCCATCCTTTTGCTTACGGCCAAAGACATGAGCCAGGATCGCGTGATGGGGCTTAAAAAAGGCGCGGACGATTACCTCACCAAGCCTTTCAACCTTGAAGAACTGTTGCTGCGTGTGAGCAAACTCCTCAAAAGAAGCCAACGCCAAAAAGGCGAGTCGCTCTCGTTGTTTGAATTTGGCGGCAACAAAATCAATTTTGAGACTTTTGAAGCCACCACATTCCGGGACGAAGAAATCACGCTCACCAAAAAAGAAACCATGTTGCTCAAACTCCTGGCCGAGCGCAAAGACGAGGTGGTGAGTCGCAATCAAATCCTGCAAGCGGTGTGGGGCTATGATGTTTTTCCCAGCACGCGCACGATTGATAACTTCATTCTCTCGTTTCGGAAATATTTTGAAGAGGACGCCAAGACCCCGCGTTTTTTTCATTCGATTCGGGGAGTAGGGTATAAATTCACGATGTGATTCATGTCTCTCACACGTTTACAAAACCTTCAAGGTTTTCGTAAACGTGAATCCGAATAAACCAATCACCAAATTCCAATCACTAAGATATGTGGTTGCTCAAACAAATACTCATCCTGTTTATCCGGCTATACCAAGTGACGCTTTCGCCATTTTTGGGTGTAAACAAGTGCCGCTACCAACCTACCTGCTCGCATTATGCCATCGAAGCTTTGCAGGAATGGGGTCCCTTCAAAGGCAGTTATTTGGCGGCGAAGCGCATACTGCGTTGCCATCCTTGGAGCAAGCATCCAACCCATGACCCTGTCCCCAAAAAAGTGGATGCATAATTGAATTCAAATCCAAACGTTTTTGCCGTTCTGTACAAACTCGTTTTCAATCACTTACAATTTGACACTGACTATGAAAATTTCCCGTTTTTTCCCCCCTGCGCTTCTGTTTATCTTTGTGGTGGCAGTGATTGCTCCTGCTTGCAGCGAGAAGGTAGGCTGTCCGAAAGCCACCCATGCAAGCGATGTTTTTTCTAAAAGTGGAAAGAAAAGCAGTAAGAAAAACTGAGACAACCATGAATATTCGTCGCTACTGGCCTTTGCTTTTCATGCTTTTCTTTTCGGTCGCGTTGACTGCGCCTGCTTGCAGCAAAAAGAGCGGCTGCCCGGCTGAATCAAGTTTAAAAGCCCCTAAAAAGAAAAAAGGTAAAACGCAGAAAGGGTTGATGCCCAAGAAGATGCGTAAGAAAGTTGGGAGCTAATTTAGGAGGCAAGTTCAAATTTAGGAGGCAACTTCAAGTTGCCTCCTAAATTTATGCATGGGCTGTTCGCTTTTTAGCGGACGGCCCATTCGGCTTTCGGAGGGTTACAAATAACTTTTTTTTGTAAATTTTGGACGTATAGATCAAGTCGGCCCAATTTTCGTAGCTATATATTTTCTCGCCATAGATATCCTGCCCACCGAAATTTCTAAGCAGGGCGAAGGCGGGGTTTTCCTCCTCGTTCATTTACCATTTTTCAACTCATTCCATGAATCGAGCTTTACTCCTTTTGCTTTCGGTCCTCACAATCAATCTTTTTGGCAAAGTTCTCTCGCCTGAAAGATTGAAAACAGAAACCCCAGTTACCATTAATACCCCAAACATTAAATCCGGCCCACTTCTACGCACGCAGAAAATTCATCAATCTAACCCAGCCTACCGGCTGGCAGGCAATCGCGAAATCCTGGCGGACACAGTGCCGCCCGTCATGGATTGTCCATCTTCCACTACCATCATCTTGCTTACCCAAGGGCGATGCGACACGGTATTGAATTTTTCGGTTACTGCCACGGACGATCAGGGCACGGCCATTGTCATTCAACTATCAGGTCTTACACCAGGTAGTGTTTTCCCTATTGGGGTTAGCACTTGTGTGTTTCTGGCGACAGATTTGTCCGGAAATACAGCTACCTGCTCGTTTGCTTTTACGGTGGATGATGGCGGCGTGACCAGTTTGAATTGCAGTGACTTAGATACCGTCGCATTGGATATCAACTGCGTGAAAACGCTTCTTCCACAAGATATTTTAGAGGGTGGGCCTTATGGCTGTTGGAGCAGATACTTCACAGAAATAGACAAAACCATTCCTTATGGAAACGGCCCTTGGCTTCCGGCTGCGTTTGGTGTTGCCGACCTTGGAAAAACGTACCAATGTCGGGTAACGGACTCGCAAACAGGCAACAAGTGCTGGGGCGATGTCAAAATTCTGGACAAAACACCACCTGTTTTCAATTGTCAGGACCTCACAGTGTCGTGTGCGGAGGATAACCTCAGCCCTTCATTTTTGAAAGACAGTCTCGGCCTAACAGCAGCCATGCCGCAAGTGAATGATGCCTGTGGTCCGCTAAAATTTTTGGGTCATATTGATACGAATTTCCCTTTTAACTGTGACTCTCCTTTTACAAAAATCGTTAGCCGCCGATGGCAAGCCAACGACGAGAGCGGCAATATCAGCACTTGCATTCAGCAGATAAAACTACATCGCCACACTTTGGGTGAAATGCAGTTGCCGCCGAATATGACACTTAATTGCCCGGATACCAATATTATCCCTTCTGTTACGGGCCAGCCATTTTTAATGTATCAGGGTCGTCGGTACGAAGCGGAAAACAATTCTATCTGCGATATTTCTGCTTTTTATGAAGATTATCCGCTGGCGCTTCCTTGTGGCGACCGGCGCATACGACGGCTTTGGGAATTTTTTGACTTTTGTACAGGGCTTACCGAAGGCCCTTTTTTGCAAAACATCTACATTTTGGACAATTCGGCCCCCCATGTAGATTGCCCGGCCTCGTTATTGGTTACCTTAAATGCGGATACCTGTTATGGTCTGGTAAATTTACCTGATGCTGTGCTGGACGATGCTTGCTCGCAAGTAACTACGTTCCAAGCCTTTTGGGAGGAAAACGGATTGGCAAAAACGCTCTTGGGTTCGCTGGCTGATTTTGCGGGGAATAATCCAGCTGATTTTGATACGCTGGGCGTGATGGGGACGGTTTTGCTACCCGTAGGAGTTACCACCATTTCTTACGTGGTGGAAGACAGTTGCGGCAATATTGGTGACTGCACGTTCAACCTAACGGTGGCAGATATGGTGCCGCCCATAGCAAAATGCGACACTTTTTCGACCCTGCAACTTTTGGACAACGGCTTGTTGGCCATTGGTGCCAGCCTACTTGACAACGGCTCCAGCGATGCTTGCACGCCCGTCTCGTTCAAAGCCAGGTTTTTGGATCTATCCGCTTGTTTGTACGATACGGCCTGGACCGATTCTTTGCGCTTTTGTTGCTATAATCAAAACGATACGCTTGATGTGGTATTACGGGTTTACGACATCCCGGTGCCATCGGTAAATGTTTCAGCAACCTTTGGAACTGGACATTTTAGCGATTGCGCGTTAAAAATAGCGATTACAGATCCAAATCTACCCACTTGTGTGGCGCCCCAAAACTTGGTTGTGAATTGCGAAGATTTTGACCAGACACTCCAATCGTACGGGGAGATTACCTCGGCATCTTGCGCTGTTGACTCGGTATCCATTGATGTGGATTATACCCAGTTCGACACCATTTGCCATCGCGGCACCATTGTGCGGATTTTCAATGTTTTTGACAAAGCTGGGAATAGTGGAGCATGTGCTCAGGCGGTGCAGGTTGACTACTTGCAGGATTATTTTATCAAGTTTCCTGACGATATGATTGTCACAATGTGTGATGGAACGGGCATTTATGGTCAGCCGAGTTTCTTTGGACAAAATTGTGAGGAATTCGATGTTGATTTTACTGATGATGTTTTCACCGTGGTGCCGGATGCCTGCTTCAAAATTGAGCGTACTTGGAAAATCAAGAACAAGTGTACTTATGACCCGGATCTACCATTTAGTAATGTCCCAAACCCGAACCCTAGTTCGGTTGTCAATCACGTCACCAACTTACCCGGCCCCATCGTATCGGCTTGCAATGCGCTTCCACCTTGGAGCCCTACCATTGTAAAAATCAATCCGACTGATCCACAACCCACCAACTACTGTGTCTTTTGGCAAAACACGGCTAATGGCTACCAATACAAGCAGATTATCAAAATCATAGACGCAAAAGCGCCTACCGGAACGTATACTGTACCCGCTTGTGCCAACCAAACCTGGACTACGGCCAATAATCCGCAATTCTGGAATGAGATCTATTGGTTGGATAATAACTTAGCCATACATGACCTCTGCGAAGAACCAACGGATTTGAGCATCACAGCCACAGATGGTTGTTCGGGGGCTAACGTCAATATTGAGTACCTTCTTTTTCTTGACCTTGATGGAAATGGGACTACAGAAACGGTGGTAAATTCTGTAACAGTTGGAATTCCTGGGATTGGTTGGAATAATGTTCTGTTCGATAATCTGAATACTCCAAATTATGCTGGCGGCACTCCAAGATCTTTCGATGAGCGAGCAGTGTCAGGCAATCAAAAAATGGGCTTTGCTATTGAAGAAACGATATTGGGAAAGAATAAAACGGCCAAGCTGCGTTGGAATACACAACAACAACCCGATGTCTACTTCGCACCTGAACTCCCACATGGCACGCACAAAATCAGATGGTCTGTTACTGACCAATGCGGCAACAATAAAGATTACGAGTACGCTTTTACGGTGAAGGATTGCAAAACGCCGACGGTGGTGTGCGATAATGGTTTGAGCGTAAATATTATGCCCACCGGAATTATTACCTTATATGCATCTGATTTTTTACAATACAAGGAGGACAATTGCACCCCGGAACCTCAAATAAAAATAGGCATACGCAAATGTGGAACGGGCACCGGTTTTCCGGTAGATGGCAATGGAAATCCGATTACAAACGTCACGCATACCTGTACCGAATTAGGAGCCAGATGCGTGGAATTATGGGCAATTGATAAAGCAGGAAACGCAGACTTCTGTCAAACAACGTTAATCGTGCAGGATAATGGAGGCAATTGCCCACAATCGGCAGATTCAATAACAGGGCGAATCATAACAGAGCAAGGTGTGGGGATATCGGATGTTTCCATAAAGATAGAAGGCTCAAGTACTTTTGCACCGCCATTTAGTTTTTGGTATGCAAATTTAACCGATGGCCTTGGCTACTATTCCTTGCCGACGAATCAAATACCCCTTGCCGCAACATTTGACATCACGCCCGAAAAAGACAATAACCCACTCAATGGCGTGACAACCTATGACCTGGTGCAGATTTCCAAGCACATCATCGCGACCGAACCACTCACTTCCCCCTACAAAATGATCGCCGCGGATGCCAACAAGAGCGGCAGCGTTACCTCTTTTGATATTGTGGAATTGCGCAAACTCATCTTGGGCCTCTACGTTGAGTTGCCCAATAATACTAGTTGGCGCTTTATAGACTCGAGTTTTGTTTTCCCCAATCCATTAAATCCCTTCCAAACAGGATTCCCGGATACCATTCCTTTGGGCAATCCCACGCCTTACAATTTCATCGGTGTGAAGGTCGGCGATGTGAACAACACGGCAGTTCCCAATGTAGTGGCGCCCACCGAGGAGCGGTTTGAAGGCACTGTATATTTTGATACAGAAGACCATACGGTACAAGAAGCTGAACTTTTTGAGTTGAAATTCAGCGCATCCGAACGACTGGAAGGTTGCCAGTTCACGCTCGAAACCGAGGGCCTGGAAATTTTGGAGATTCTGCCCGGAGAAAATATGAGCAAAGACAATTTTGCCTTATTCCCCAAAAAATCCCAGCTTACCATGTCTTGGGAACTTGGCGGAGAGGCGAGTTTTATTCTCAAAATGAAAGCCCAAAAAGCAGGTTCTCTTCGCGATATGCTCCATATCAATAGCGAGATTACCCAGGCAGAGGCATATGTATATCCTAAAACGCTACCGACCATTTACCCCTCCTACGCTAAGGCTTCGGCGGGTAAACAATCTACCAATCTAACCCTGCCTACCGGCAGGCAGGCAATTACCAAATCCCGCCTTGCGCTTCGTTTTGGCAACTCGGGTTCCACGTTTGATCTATTCCAAAACCAACCCAATCCCTTCGCGCATAAAACAGCCATAACATTCCAGATACCGGAAGCCAGCCCTGCTGTGCTCACTATATTGGATGAAAATGGGAAAGTAATATGGTCGAAATCAGGGGATTGGCCCGCCGGAATGAATTCGGTGGAAATTGACCTTAGCGGGCTGAGCGCGGCTGGAGTTTTGTACTACAAATTGGAAACACCGGCAAAAAGCGCCGTGCGGAAAATGGTGCGGATATAGTTGGAAAAAGTTTTTTTGACAGGATTTACAGGATAAACAGGATGCAAGAGCGTTTGTCGGCTTTGCCGAAAATGCGGAATCACACATCCTGTTTATCCTGTAAATCCTGTCAAAAAACCTCACCCTGTCTTCAGCCGCACCTTCAACATCGTCGCCAAGCGTTCGAATTCGGCTTCCCATTCTTTATTGAGGAATACCCACTTCCCTTTTCGCAGGCCTTTCGTGAGCAAGTAGAACACATTTTGACTGCGCCAAATGCTTGGTTTTAAACCCACTTCTTGCACGATAGAAAGCACATCGGCAAGCCAGCGCACACGCGGAAGGGAAGATTCGTCGAGGCCGATCTTCTCAATTTCACGGAATACACGCTCTCCTATGGTGAGGTTGAGTGTCGCCTCATCCAAACGCTTGATGTGCCAGCGTTCAATGTCTGCATTAATACGGCGAAGATTGCGCGTATCGGCCACTTCATCACCCTCAAAAAAATTGAGCAGGTCGGCGTTCAACACATAGGAAGCGATGTTGGGCCACATAGAGGGTAGCGGGAGTTTTGCTTCCTCAATGCCGGCCATGAGTTGATAATTGTCATTGAACACGTCACGGAAAGTAGCTTCTGCAACACCGAAGCTCGAATCGGTAATGCTATTGATAATTTTAATTTTCTCGTCGGCAAAAAGGCTGGTCAGGGCAAATTTCTCCGGACCAAAATATTCTTGTAGGGCACCGATGACCTCTCCCATGTTGGCCACGCCAAAGGCGTGGCTGGTGCGGGTGTACATTTCCTCAAATTTGGAACGGAGCATTTCACCGCTGATGTTGCCAATAATGTGTTGCTGTCCAAGGTACAACACAGCAAAACAAAAGGTCTTTTCGGCATGACTAAGCCTGGAGCGGATACGCAAACGTCCTGCTGCAAACTGTGGGGTACCTGCCTGAATTTTTTCGAAAAACTCCACGGAAGCCGTATAATTGAACAAGTCGAGCTTTTCCGGGTCATCCTCGAACAGGGAGGCAACAGCAAAGTGCATGGCCACCCGTTCCAAGGTAACGCGTGTGGGCACCACATTTTTTAGGAAACTTTCGGCACCATTGGGCAGCACGTTGCTGGGAGCAGCGGCCAGTCGTCGGGTGAATTCTGTGTGCAATTCCTGGCCCGTTACATCGAGGGTGTAATCCATGGTGCGCAGCGCGTATTGCAAAATTTGGTTGGTCTCGATGCCCGATATTTCGTCAAAAAACCAACCGCAACTGGTGTACATCAGCACCGCAAAACGCTGACTTTCGAGCAAACGGAGCACAACTACTTTCTCCAAATGGCTGAGTACACGCCGGGCGTGTTTTTTCAAAAAAGCCTCCACGTTAGCATCAGAACGATCGAGTATGATTTCGATGTAATCGTTGCGAGCAGCCCAAGGATCTCGGAGCAGTCGAGCGGATTCTCGTTCAAAAATGGGCGCAAGTTGGTCGCGAAGCCAATCTAGCGTTTCGCGCAAGGGCTTGCGCCAGCGTTGATGCCAGTTGTTTTGGCCGGATTTGCAGCCACAATCGTTGCGCCATCGCTCAATGCCGTGTACACAACTCCAAGAGGAATTTTCGTGTATTTGTACCTCCAACATGGGAGGGTGAAGTTCTAGGTATTGACCGTAGTTGGTAAGTATGGCAAGGTCAGTATCTTCCACATAATTGAGGCAATCGGCGAGCGCCATTTCCCCATACCGATGGTGGTGGCCGTAACTCTCTCCGTCCGTCGCGATATGGGCTAATTGTGGAGAATTATCCTCGTCAAAAATCCCGGTAATACGCTGGGAGAAGGCCTTGCCACTATTCAAAAGCCCATTGAATGCTACTTCTTGTGCTATTTTTCCATGATAAAAAAACAGCGCGATGCGCCGCCCGCTAGGAAGAAGACACCAATACGGCTGACGGGTGTCAAGGGTATCTGCCTCAACATTTTGCCAAGGTAGCTGCGTATCTGGGCTTGGCTGGTGAGTGTTTGGTATCTGTTTACTGCTTACAGCCTCTGCTACTGCCAACTTCCTCACTGCCTTGGCTTGGCGCGGCGCGAGTATGGTGTACTGGATGCCGTGAGAGGCGAGCACTTCGAGGGTTTCGGTATTGACTGCTGTTTCGGCCAACCACATACCTTCTGGATACCGACCAAAACGCTGCTCAAAATCGCGAATACCCCAGCTGACTTGGGTCACTTTGTCGCGTGCGTTGCACAATGGCATGATAAGGTGGCTGTGTACTTGCGCTACTGCGGAGCCGTGTCCACCAAACAGGTCTTGGCTGCGCTTATCTGCCTTGATGAGCATCGAATAAGCGTCAGGATCCTTTTCTTCGAGCCACGAGAGTAGTGTGGGGCCAAAGTTCCAAGAAATGCGGTTGTAGTTGTTCCGGATTTTTACAATCCAACCCTCACTATCCAATATGCGTGCCGCCGCATTGGGGGCGTAGCACTCATGATTGATGCGGGCATTCCAATCGTGGAAAGGATGGGCGGATTCTTGTTGTTCTACCGTTTCAAGCCAGGCATTCTCACGGGGTGGCTGATAAAAATGGCCGTGGATGCAGACGTATTTGTTCGAGCGCGACATAGCGCGAAGGTAGGCTTTAGACCTTGGATGTTGGACTTTTGGAGATTGGACTTTTACCCGTCGAATGCAAACGTGCCACTTTCAACTATTTCATTTCTTCAGCCAACTTGTCCAAATCACGGACCAGAAGCCTTGAGCGGTTGAAGGTCAGGAGTTTTTTATAGCGAAGGTCATTGAGCGTAGTCGTTACGGTTTGGCGACTGGTAGCGGTAAGGTTGGCGATTTCCTGATGGGTCACGGGCTTTCTGACCACCCACTCATATCCTACCCGCTGCCCTTTTGAGCGGGCGATATTGACCAAAAACTCCACAATACGACTTCTGCTGTCGCGAAAAACAAGCGATTCCAGACGACGTTCCATTTCCAATTGCCTGCCGCCAAACATCTTCATAAAGAACAAGTTGAGTTCCGAACGGTCGCGCATCAAGCCCTGCAGTTCTTCTAGCGTCACCACGCAGGTATTGGTGTCTTCGAGCGCTGTGGCAAAGTCGTGACGCTGCTGTTCTCCCAGTAAGGCCAATTCGCCAAACACCTCTCCTC
>JACMMM010000408.1 GCA_014379065.1 Saprospiraceae bacterium | reverse complement strand
GCCTTGACCACGGTTACGTTGTCGCCTTCGAGGTCTTTTTGAGCAAAAGCCGCTTGCGAAACAGAAAGGAATGCAATTGCGGCGAGCAGATATTTTGGTTTGAAAATCATTTTTCGTAGTGTGGTGAGTGAAAGGAATGTCCAATGTCCAACAAGGAATTTTCAATGTCCAACAAGCCGTTGGGCTAAGTCATTCACCTGGATATCTTGACGTTAAATATCAAATAATTCCAAGCGCATGGCCAACTTGGACATTGGAAATTCCTTGTTGGACATTGGATATTTCATTTAGTTCCCTTCGTCCAGGTCCAGCAGCGTCTTGCCGCCTTTTTCAGACGAATTGTTCATGATCGGCTTGTTGCCGCTCAAGCGGGCATATTTTTGGCGGGCTGAATCCAAAATGCTCTTGTCTTCACCGGTGTAATTTTCCAACACACTTTCAAGCGCGGCTTGGGCCGAAACTTTGTCGCCCTGATCTGCATACACGTCAGAGAGCAGAATCAGATCGCGGGCAATCCAGTCGTCGTAGCCAGCACTGGCCTTGATGGCGTCGGTGACCATCTCTTCGGCCTCCGAGTATTTGCGTTGGCGGTAGAGGATTTGGGCAAGGTAATGATATGCCTCCGCCATAAGTTCAGTCGTGCTGTTCTCCGTCACAGATTGCAGCGCAGGGTATGCCCGGGTGTAATCGCCCTTGTCGTAGGCCATTTTGCCCGTGTAGAAATTGGCAATGGCAAGTTGCTCCTGGTTTGCAAGGCGCGACTGGTTGATTTTGTTCGCGTATTCAGCCACGGAAACCGAATTGTTGGTTTTGTACGCCGCTTGTAAAGCTACTAGTTGCGCATCAAAACGAGAGTTTTCTGTCACGGCAGCATCTTCCCATTTCTTTGCATATTCGAATGCTTGACCGTAGTCCTTCGTGGTGTTTAATGCAATGAGCGAAGCCTTTTCAGCGGCTTTTGGATAATATTTGCTGTTGCCCTTGCCAACCACCGAAGCGTAGTCTTTTTGTGCTTTCTCAAATTGTTTTAGCGAAGCATAACTCTCTCCGCGCATATAATAGGCTGCCAGTCCATTGCTCCCAGTGGGATATTTGGCGAGGTAGTTGGTGAACAGTTCGATGGCCTTTTCGTAGCGCCCCTGGTTGTATTGATACTCTGCGGATTCATACGCGGTAGCCTCGCCGCTGGTAGATTGACCAGGCTTCATACCGCCACAATTGGGCACGGTTTCTACAAAACGGTTGTAGCCTTCCGGGTCGCCCAGGTCTTTTACATATACCTCGCGGAGTGCGTCGAGCGCTTCCTTGCACTCCTCTGGCTCGGGGTTTCCGGCGAACACTTGTTTGTAGTAGTCAATAGCCACCCGACTACTGCCCTGATTGACTGAAATCAGGCCAAGTTTGAGCAGCGACGCATTGATGAGATTGCTTTTTCCACGGAAGTCAGACACGATGCGGCGGAAGGGCGTAATGGCTCTGTCGTACCGTTCCATTTGAAAATAAGTGTCGCCCAATTGGAAAAGTGCCTCATCGGTGAAGCGACTGTTAGGGTAATCTTCCACCAAATTCTCGAGTGCCAGCACCTTGTCCTGGTTGTTGCCTTGCAGGCCCTTGATGATTGCTTTTTGGAAAAGGGCATACTCAAAGCCTTCGTATTTCTTCCTTACTGCCTCATCGTACATAGCCAATGCTTCGGAGTATTGGTTGCTCTTGAAGTAGCAATCGCCCGCACGGAGCACGGCATCGCCCAATACGGCGGCACGGCTCTGCTCGTTCTTCGTGCTGCTCTTTTTGAAACCGTCCACGGCGGCGCGAAAATTGACATTTGCAGCCTTATATTCCTTGAGTTTCAAATTGTTGTAACCCTGAACGTAGTTGCACATATTCAGGTTGCTCTCTTCTGGAAGCTCGGAAGCGTAAGGCTTGGCACTGTTAAAGAAAGCGCTCATGTGCTGCTTGCTGACGGCATATTCGCCTGCATCGTGGGAGATGCTGCCAAGCCAGAAGGAACACAGCAGAGCAGTCTTTTTGTTGATAGGATATTCCAGCGACTTGTTGAAATAGCGACGTGCTTCGTCCTTTTGGTTGTTCTGGTATAACTGCAAACCGCGCAGATAAGCCACTTGTTGGTAGGTCTCGTTCAAGCGTGGTGTGCGGTTTTTCACTCCTTCGAGGGTAGAGACCGCCCGGTCGAAATCGCGGGTGTTCAAAAACACCTCGCTCATCAGGGCCTGTGCGTCGTCGTAATATTTTGATTGCGGACTGATGCGCTGTAAGGCTTCAATGGCATCGCGGTCATATTTGAGTTCGTAACTCAGTTTGGCGTAGTTAATGAGCGCGTCTTCTTTCACCGACTTGTCAAAATTCATACTGGCTGCCTGGCCAAAAGCGTTGCGGGCATTGAACTTGCTGTTCTTGTCTTTTACGCGCAGGTAGGCGTCGCCGAGGTGATAGAGGCCATTTTGGCCGAGGAGGCTGTCTTGCTTCGTGAGCTCCTCGAAATTCTGAATGGCGGGCTTGTAAAGGCCGTTTTGATACTGCGTGTAGCCAAGTTGGTAATAGTCGGCAGGGCGAAGCGGGGCACCGTTTTTGGCGCCAAACTCCAAGAAAGGCAAGGCACTTTTGTAGTCGCCCAATTCATAATGGGCTTGTCCGACGAGTTGGTTTATCTCCGCCCGGTTTTTCACGTTCGCGTCTTTGGCGCGGGGCGTTCCGTACGAAATCACTTTTTCGTAGTTTTTCTGTGCAGCGTAAATCTGGGTCAGGTAGTAGGGCACGTTGGCCTTGTACTTATCGGACGATTCACAGCGTGCGAAGGACTTGGCGGCCTCCTCGTATTTGCCTTCAAAGAAACAACAGCAACCGTAGTAGTAATTCGCTGCCTCATACCATTGGCCACGGGCGTTGTCCTTGAGCGGCATAAAGGCCGTTTTTGCAAGGCTAAATTTTTTGGTGACGAAGTAAGCGTAGCCCGTTTTAAAGCGAATTTCGTCGCGTGCCGCGCCAGAACCAGCAGGGGCCAACTCATAGTAAGTCAGCGCTTTTTCATACTGTTTTTGATTGAAGTAATAATCGCCGATTTCTAGGGCCGCTTGGCTTGCCACGGGTGAAGGCGAGTTTTCGCGCAGAAAATCGAGCACGAGTTTTTCGGCTTCTGGCTGTTCGAGTCGCACGGCACTTTTGGCGTGGTATAGTTCCGCATCTATCTTGATGGCCTTCCACTCCGGCTCATTGGCGGGGCGGAGGAGGTCCATAGCTGTACGGAATTCTTTTTGGGCAAGGCCGTAGACGCTTTGGTTGAAAAAGTCAACACCGCGTTTGTAGGCGAGGTTAGCCTCGTTGTACACCGCCGTTTCTTGCGCTGAAAGCGCGAAAGCGGAGAGTAAAAAGAGGAGAGCAGGAATGCTTTTCCGAAGAAACATGATGGAAGGAGTGTGGTTTTGGATTTGTTTTATGTTAGACATTGGACATTGGATAATGGACGTTGGACTTTGGATAATGGACATCGGACTTTGGATACTGTCCAATGTCCAAAGTCTAAAGTCCAATTTCTAACGTCCCAGCAAACGTTTGGCTTCAAAGTTGCTCGTTCGGGAGGGGATTTTTTTTAGAAATTTTAACAGGGCGAAAGGTCGGTAAGTAAAGGCTTTTAGAGCGTCAGTTGGGTGCCAAAACGTCGAAATGTGCGGCGAAAATATAGATAGATGTAAAATCATCCGAAAAAGTGGGGCAAGTTCCGAAAGACATCCGCAAATGGCCAGTTTTTATGATAAAACCTTGAGGCGAATTCTTTGTTTTCTTTCGCTTTTCAAATCAACTTTCCAGAAGTTCTAAACTTTCGGGAAGTTTGCCACCAAAATATCCACCCTCCAGTATCCAACCTCCAGTATCCAACCTCCAGTATCCAACCTCCAGTATCCAACCTCCTTCGCCAAGGCTACGGCGGGTAAAAAGGCTACGGCGGGTAAAAAGGCTACGGCGGGTAAAAAGGCTACGGCAGGTAAAACGTCTAACAAATATGAAAGTTGAGCAAATCTATACCGGCTGCCTGGCGCAAGGCGCTTATTACATTGAATCTGAGGGAGAAGCCGTCGTAATTGATCCGCTTCGCGAGGTGGAGCCTTACTTGAAAAAAGCTAAAAATGCCGGTGCCAAGATCAAGTACGTCCTTGAAACCCATTTTCACGCCGATTTCGTAAGTGGCCATGTGGACCTTGCAAAAAAAACCGGTGCGACCATTGTGTACGGCCCCAAAGCCAACCCTGATTTTGATGCCCATATCGCTACGGATGGCGAAATATTTCAACTCGGCAAGATCAGCATCAAAGTGATGCATACCCCTGGCCACACCATGGAAAGCACTTGCTACTTGCTCCGTAATGAATCGGGTAAAGACGTGGCCCTGTTTAGCGGTGATACGTTGTTTATCGGCGATGTTGGTCGCCCAGACCTTGCGCAAAAAGCAGCGCACATGACCCAGGAACAACTCGCTGAAACCCTTTACGACTCGCTGCGCACGAAAATAATGCCCCTCGCCGATGATATCGTGGTGTATCCTGCCCACGGCGCAGGCTCTGCCTGTGGCAAAAACATGAGCAAAGAAACCAGTGACTCTTTAGGGCACCAAAAATTGGTGAACTATGCCCTTCGCGCTGATATGTCGAAAGATGAATTCGTGAAGGAAGTCACCGATGGCCTGTTGCCGCCGCCCGCTTATTTCCCGCTCAATGTGGCCATGAACAAACAGGGCTACGACCCTATTGACGAAGTGATGGAGCGCGGGGCACGCTCGCTCAGCCCGCGTGCTTTCGAGGCAGCCGCCAACGAGACCAGCGCGCTGCTACTAGACACACGCGCCGCTGAAATCTTTGCTAAAGGATTCATCCCCAATAGCATCAACATCGGTATTGACGGCAATTTTGCCCCTTGGGTGGGTGCAATGATCCCTGACCTGAAGCACGAAATCCTGCTTATTACCGATCCAGGCCGTGAAGAAGAAACCGTGATGCGGCTGGCCAGAGTGGGCTACGACCATTGCCTCGGACACCTAGAAGGCGGCTTTGAAGCCTGGAAAAACGAAGGCCGCGAAACGGATAGCATCGAATCCATTGATGTAGAGCGTTTTGCGGAGCGCATCGCCAAAGGCGAAGCGGAAAACATCCTGGATGTGCGCAAACCAGATGAGTATGAAGCCGGGCATCTGACCTTGGCCGAAATCGCCCCACTCGACTTCCTCAACGAAAGCATGTTGTTGATTGACAAGCGCAAAACCTACCACATCCATTGTGCCGGTGGCTATCGTTCCATGATTTTTATCTCCGCTTTACGGGCCCGTGGGTACGACAATTTGATTGAAGTGGCGGGAGGTTTTGCGGCGATGAAAAAGAGCGGGAAGTTCGAGACGACGGAGTATGTGCGGCCGGGGAAGTAAGTGAAAGTTAATCCATGAATTAATCTAAATTTATGGATCGTATTCCATGGATTTAGGTTAATTTATGGATTAGCATAAGTCCTAAAAACGCCCAATGCCTGGAAAAGTGCCTACCCAAATGCGCATTTTGAGGTGATACACCCAGAGAATTACAAAGCATTTGTTATTGGGCCGAAAACGTAACACTATTGTATTAAAAAACCGCCCTCCCAACATTCGTCAGAAGCGCGGCTATTTCAACTAAACTAAACGCTTACTCCGCCAAGTTCATGGCTTCGCATACAGCCTCATAATTGGTCCAATCCAGGTCTGGATATCTGACTAAGCCTTCGAAGGTGGCAGCGATGATGCGGACTTGTGTCGTTGGGGCCTCCGGATTGCCATTACTTGCCGTGCTGTGCAATCTTACATCACCGGGAATCACCCAGAAGTCATATCCCTGATAGTAGTTATCAAACACTTGACGTGAGAACGGCATAGCAGACCACATGGGAGCATTACCATAGTTACCGGTTTGGAGATACACCATCACCATGCCGTGGTTTGCGATTTCCTCGGTTACGATCGAGACCGAGAGGTCAATGACCTTCATCGTAGGAGCGACGGAGAACCAATCCGAAGCGTTGACTGTAGTAGTGTAGCTTCTGATGTTCGCATTGCCGTCTTTGCCGTTTGTTCCATTTTGACCGTTTGTTCCGTTTTGACCGTTTGTTCCATCAATACCAT
>JACMMM010000407.1 GCA_014379065.1 Saprospiraceae bacterium | reverse complement strand
CGTGAGTGGTTCAATGAACTCCATTTGCAAGTTGCTAAGCGAGGAGCGACTGCGGTAGCACAAGGTTTTGCCGCTTGCGGCGCTCATGAAAACGGAGTAGAGCTTGTTTCCATAAATGATGCCGTCCGGGCCACTTGATGGACATGAACTGATGTTCCAGTTTGTGTTGTCTATTTCAATCCCTTCGGCAAAGCTGACGCCACCATCGAAAGAGATCCCAGCCCAGCTATTCCGAAGGTCATTCAAATTATCCCGATAAAGTAAAGCCGTGGTATTGCCCGATGAGGTCACCGTAGCTGGACAACAATCGCAGACATTTCCCCCAGAAAACCTGCTGCCCAATACATCGGCTCCAAAAGTATTGCCGTAATCGTTCGATTTTGCCAATACATAACGCGCACTCCCCCAACCCGGATCAAATTTCATAAATGCAACCAAGGGTTGGCCATTTGCATCGGAGCCTACAGCAGGAAATCGTGAAATGCTGTCGGCAATCGCATCTACCCGCTCCGGGCCAGAAAAATTTACGCCCCCGTCGAACGAGTGCATGATGTAAATCCCACCGTCGTCTTCAGGCGTTTCTTTAAAGACAACATAGACCGTGTCTCCGTGAGAAGCCAAATCCGGGCCCGCCCAAGATGCTGCAAAAATGGGTATGGATGCCGGGTTTAAGGCTACCGGATTGGTAAAACCACTGCCCGTCCAGCGCGTGAAAAAAACTTGCTTGGTATGGTGGTTGCCCCAAAGGATCATCGGATTCCCTGCGCCATCAGTAGATACCCTCGGGTGCATATTTCCGAATTGATTGCCAGTAACTTCAGCAGTTTGCGACCATACTATGCTGGATTGGGCAAACAAAGACTGTCCAGTAATGAACAGCATAAAGAGTGTAAAAAATCTCATGGATGCGTAAATTTAAATGATCGCCAAAGTTAGCATGAATTTCCGAGCCGTACCTTGCTTCCAAATTCAAATGACTTATGCGCATCTCCATCGTCCAATCCTCCCTGCACTGGGAAAACCCCGAAGCTAACCGCGAAATGTTGGCTCAAAAGCTGGCCCCTTTGCGTGGCCATACCGACTTGGTGATACTTCCTGAAATGTTCACCACTGGCTTTTCAATGAATACTGAATCGCTTGCCGAACCAATGAACGGGCCTACTATGGATTGGCTGGGCGACATTTCCCGGGATTTGAATGCTGCGGTCTCTGGGAGCTTTATTTGCGTGGAAGAAGGTAAATGTTTCAACAGGCTCATCTTCATGCGGCCAGATGGACAATTTGACTTTTATGACAAAAAACACCTCTTCACCCTCACAATGGAAAATCAACACTTTGTTGCGGGTAAAAAACGACTCACTGTAGAATGGCTGGGCTGGCGCATCTGCCCATTTATATGTTACGATCTGCGTTTCCCGGCATGGTCTCGCAATAACAGTCCAACATCGAACGGTCCAACGTCCAACGTCCCATACGATATATTGATCTACGTGGCCAATTGGCCCAACCGCCGGGCGCATCATTGGCGGTCATTATTGACCGCGAGAGCTATTGAAAATCAATCGTTTGTTGTAGGGGTGAACAGAACTGGTTCGGACGGCAACGGCTTTGAATATTCCGGTGATTCGGCTATAATTGACTACTCAGGGCAATCGCTCGCACAAATTTCTGACGGGAAAGAGGATGTCGTTACGGTTGAAATTTCCTTGGAAGACTTGCACGCCTACCGCCGACAGTTGCCTTTTTTGGCAGATGCGGACGCTTTTGAAATCAAAATCTAAAGCAACCCTGTTTTTTTGAAACAAGTGTGCAAAATTCTCTATGTATTGGGCGAAAAATGATATTTTTGCCCTGCCACTGCCCATTTTTGGGATCTTAACAATTATCACACTTAAACTATTTACCTCATGTTCAAACATTTTATCAAACTCGTCCTCACTGCGCTGCTCTTGATTGGCAGCAATTGGCCTTCGGTAGAGGCAAGCAACATCCCTTTATCCTCTGCGAAACTTACGTCCACACTCACCGTCACGCAGACCACATCAGCAAGCTTTTACATGGATTGGACGCCCTTTGGGGATGGCAATTATACTGTCATCATTACCGATCTGGATACAAGGACGGTGATGCATACCTTCACCACTAGCGTGATAGGTGGGCCTATTGGCGGCGCGATTGGTGGAGCTCTTGGCGGATTACGTGGACATCAAGTGCGCTTTGAAGTACAGAGCGCCACAGAATTCGTCGTTATTGATATCGTGATCGCTGGGTGAAAAACAGAACAAATTACTCTTTTATTAGCACAGGTCGGCAAATCACTTTTTTGCCGACCTGTGCTTTTTTATAGATTAAAAAACGACTTGACATTATTAACTATTGGGGCTTGTTTTAATTTATTTGTTAATTTTGACACCTATTCTTCACCTTTTAAAAATAAACCATGAAAAAAATTACTACGCTATTGTTCCTAACCCTTCTTGCCTATCAAGGTTTCGCTCAGATTGCCATTGAGTGGCAAAAGCAGCTTGGGGGTTCTAAAGAGGACTTGGCAACAACGATCATTCAGACCTCTGACGGGGGAATTTTAGCCTTCGGGGAATCATATTCGATTGATGGCGATGCCTCCGGGCTACACGGGTTTTCTGATATTTGGGTGGTGAAAATGGATCCAAATGGAGTTATAGAATGGCAGAGAATGTATGGAGGTTCGTATGGGGAATTCGGAAGGTCAATTCTCCAAACTAAAGATGGAGGATATATTTTTTCAGGGTTGGCCTACTCCAATGACGGCGATATTTCCAATCACATTGATATCGCAGATTGCTGGGTCGTCAAGATTGACGTTTCCGGCAATATTGAGTGGGAGAAGTCCTTCAGTTCTGGTCCGGTTTCCGAACCTACCGACATTATCCAAACCGAAGATGGCGGTTACGTTGTCGCTGCATCTGGGAGTATTTATGATTTTTGGTTTTTTAAACTAGATGCCCAAGGGGATCTCGAATGGGACAAGTTCTATGGTGGGTCCAAGGAGGAGCACCTCGATAAGATCCGGCAAACTCCAGACAAAGGTTTTATTTTGTCGGGAGGGTCATATTCCAATAATGGGGATGTTACGGGGCACCATGGCCCTACTACGTACGCTGATTTCTGGATCGTAAAAACAGACAGCCTTGGAAATCTGGAATGGCAAAAATCTTTGGGCGGCTCTTTTTATGACGAGGCGTTTAATATACTGGTCACAAGCGATGGAGGTTATCTCGCAGGGGGTGTTTCACAATCCAACGATTGGGATGTCAGCGGTCATCACGGAGCGGTAGGGACAAGTATTGACACTTGGGTTGTCAAACTCGACGCTCAGGGGAACATCCTTTGGAGCCGTTCGCTGGGTGGTAGTGCCACTGCTGACCGGGCCTTTTACGCTATGTTGGAAACAGCGGAAGGGGATTACCTTTTGGCTGGACAAACTGACTCCTCCGACGGTGATCTGCTTGGGCTGGCGAAAGGGAGTTGGGACTGCTGGATATTGAAATTGAGCAACACAGGCGCTATTTTATGGCAAAAAGTGTTGGGCGGAACGAAAGATGATGCCATCATTGACATGGCACAAACCACCGATGGCGGCTTTGTGGCGGTGGGTATCAGCAACTCAACGGATGGCGACGTGACCGTGCCTATCCACCCCGCTGCCCCTGGAGCTACTTGGTTTGATTTTTGGGTCGTCAAATTGAACCTGCTCACCGGAACAGAAGAACTTCCCACTGGAAGTTTACAGGTGTTCCCCAACCCATTTTCGGGGTCGTTTTCGATCATGTCTGATTTGACATCGCCCATTGGTCAATTTTCCTTGTTCAATGTATGGGGGCAAAAGGTGCT
>JACMMM010000003.1 GCA_014379065.1 Saprospiraceae bacterium | reverse complement strand
TGTTGTCGTCGCTCCAGGGATGATGCAAACACCATTAACGCCGAAGTCTGGGTCTCGTGTCCCATTTGGCAAATAGCGCAAAACACATGCTTTTGAGCTATTTTGAGTAAAGAGATATCCGGCTACAACAATTTTACCATCTGCTTGAATATCCATTTCAAAGCCTTCACCTGCACCCAACAGAGATTCAAGGATTACACCGTTTACACCGAAATCAGCGTCAAGGATTCCTTTATCTGTTAAACGATATAGCGTAATAAATGCTTCGTCATCAACCATGGAACATCCTGAGAATACTATTTTGCCATCCTGTTGGGTTTTCAGCGAAAAAACAAGATCAATGAAAGTCGGATGATACTTAAAAATCCCGCTTTGGGCGAAATTAGTATCTGGGGTGCCATCTGGATTAAAAACGGCCACATAAATCCCGTCATTTGTCGGGTTAATTTTGAAACCACAGGAAACAATTTTCCCATTGGATAAAATCCTCGTTTCAAGATGATAATAATTGGCCAATTGGGTAACTTGGCTTGTGACAAATGAGGTGTCCAATTGACCATTGCTATGCAATCGTACTAAGCCATTATAGGTAGCGCAAATTATTTTTCCATCGTCTTGGAGGCAAATCGCATATATGTATAAGTCGGTGTTGTTAAATTGAAAAGTAGAATCTAAAGTGCCATCAGGGTAGTACCGCTTCATTGAACAATGCGAGGCGTTTGGTTCAATCTTCCCCGTTAAGATATACTTGCCATTTGGTTGAATAGTGGTGAATTTGCTAAGAGACTCTGTAGGGGTTATGCCAGTTTCTACCCTGCCGTCTCCTGAAAAAGAGGAATCAATAGAGATAGATTGAGCAAAGCTTGATTGAGCAAACAAGAAAAGTACGAACGCGAGTAGTATCTTTTTCATAAGCAATCATTTAAAAGTGTTAGAAGTTTGATAGGTCCTTTGATGTCACAAAGGTCAACGAACTAGCCACCCAAATTCTATAACACTTTTTGCGGGTTATTCCCCAATGCTGCTGAAGGTATAAAAAACGAGCGCCGTCCCGGAAACCAGGACGGCGCTCGTTTGCGAATTGAAGCAAACTATTTACGGATCAGTTCACTACCATCACCTTCCCCATCATCGCTCGCTCCTCGCTTTTCAATTCCACAAAATAAAGCCCCGGCTGACGTAAGGCCATCTCTCGAACCTCCAAGGTTTCGGGTAAAAACCCTTCCTGTTGCCACACGAGTTGCCCACGGGAATCCAGAACCTTCAAGGCGGAAAATCCGCCAACAAATGGATTTTTGACAAAAAACGCGCCCGAATTTGGGTTGGGGAAAATCTCCCATTTGGAGTTCTCAACGTCCAAATTTTTCTTTTCAAATCGAAGCGCAATCGCTGCAATTTCTTCATTTCCAAGGCGATAGGCCTCCGGTAAAAGCCTTGAATTTGATATTTCCAGCGCCGAGTGAATGTCTGAATTCGCAGTCCCCCGCAAGTGTAGGGTGAATAGGTTGGCAGCACTTATTGCACCTGCTGCTTTATCTGCCGAGGCATTATCCCAACTCATGGAAAGCAACCCGCCCGCTTTTATCGCGATATTTGGCTGTGCTAAAAGATTTTGTCGCGCAAACTCCACGCGCTCCAATTCCAGCTGCTCAGGATCCATTTTTAATTCAAATTGCAAACCCTCAAGCGTTGTCCAATTTTCCAAACAGATGGGAATGGTGAAGTTTTCCCCAAAATGAAAATCGCGGTCAGGCAGGATCAAAAACAGGGTGTCGTGTGGTGCGCGGGCTTCTGCAGGGTTGGTGCTCCCATTCACGTCGCCCACTTTCAGGCCGATGAAATTTTGGCCGGCCTGGTTTGAAATCAAAGGGTCAAAGACAATTTCCTCAGGAACAGGGCCTACAAAAGGGTTTTGCAAATCAGGAAAAACAAACGTCGTGTCCACAAACCTCCACGAAGTATTGGTGGGCAGCGAATCAAGAACCCCCAGGATGATCTTGCGCAGTTGCACAATGTCGAAAGTCGTGATGGATCCGGAATGGTTCGCGTCAGCAGCGAGCATCTTGTACGGCGAGTTTAAAGGTGTCGTCCCTATGATGTGTTTCGAGATAAGCACGAGGTCATAGGTTGTCACGCCATTGACCCAGTTAGCATTGTTGTAGGGCTTTAGGCTGTACGTCAATCCCGTTGGCACATCGCTAAATCCGAAATAGCCCGTGGTATCCGTATTTGTAAAGACGCCAACATCATTCGCCGTAAAGGAAACGGAAATATTGTTCACGGGCAGCCCCATTTCGGTGCGGATGGTGCCTTCCACTTGATGTGTTATGCCGCCGCCTCCGCCACAAACATGGGCATTGTCTTGCACCAAAACTTGGGTATTGCAAGTGGCTGTATTCCCGGCGGTGTCCCGCACCGTGAGCGTAACGGCCTGAATGCCAATCTGTTGGCAATCAAAAACCGATGGAGAAATGCTAAAGACTAAACCATTTTGCGGACTGCAAAAGTCGGAGCAGCCCCCGTCGAAATTTTGCGGGTCGAGCGTCACGGAACCGGAGGCTTGCATATTTACAGATCCTCCAGGGAGACAAACTGCAGTCGGTGGCGTGAGGTCTTTAACTGTAATACGGAGCGTCTGCTGCATGGAATTTCCACAGCCATCTTCGGCGGTGAAGGTGATGAAATGCACTCCGAGCGGGTATTGTCCGGAGGCGTTGTTCGTGCTTCCTGCACCAGAGAAATTGCTGTTATGCGAAAACGTAATTTGATTGCTGCAATCAGTGGCCGTCACATCGGGCATACTCACCAAGCCCGTGCAGTTGAACGGGTCCGCACTCACAGTCATATCAGGCGGAATGGAAAGCGCAGGCGGCGAATGATCCACTACGTCAATGATTTGCAGATGTTCCCAAACGCCCGCCGAGCCGCCGTTGGGGTTGTAGATACAGTGATCAATCACTTTCCAGGCCCTGAAAATGCGAAAACAAGCGGGTGATGCAATATTGAAAATCTGATCGGTGTAGTTCATCGAAAGCGGCGAGCAGGCTTGTCCACCTATGACAGGTTTACCAGTGGCGATTGGCAAAAGACTGTCTGGGTGGCCACAGCCCGGCACTGTGAGATCGGCTGGGAACGTGACGGTAGTCGTATTGATCACGTTGACCGTGATTTGTTGGGTGCAAGTTTTGATGTTGGCTGCCGAATCAGTGGCCACCCACCATCGCGTTACCGAGCCGATGTTGCAGGGCTGGATGTTTACAAAGTCTTGGTGCGTAATACTTTTCATAGCGCAATTGTCCGTAGCCGTAGCCTGCCCGGTGAGGCCCAGGTTGTTGTAATCCTGCAAACAAGTCAGCATCAGGTTCGGCGGACATTGAATCGTAGGTTTCAAAAAATCGCGCACATTCACCTCCATTTGGCAGAAATTTTCAAGACCAACCGCATCCGTCACTTTTAGGGTGAGCATCATGGGCATGCCTTGGTCGGCGCAGGTCACTTGCACTTGCGGGTTGTATTCCACCTCATCTCGGCTGATGCTGAGAAAAACCGGACCACAGTTGTCAAAACTTCCCTGGTTTACGGTAGCCGCGTTTACATAGCCAACGCCATTACTGGTCAGCGATATTTGCAGATCTGAGGCGCAAATCGCTTGCGGGGGGCTGTTGTCTACAACTGTCACCGTCATGGTGGCCGTAGTAGCATTCCCACAGGCATCTGTGGCCGTGTAAGTGACGAGATGCTGGCCTTCCGCCACACTCAAAAAAGGGCCATGACCCGTGCCATAAATCCAGGTGGGCACGACCGTCACGGCGGAGCAATTATCGATAAACACGGCTTGTGGCAGTGTTACCGACCCCGTGCAGTAAAAACCATCGGTGCCCACCGTGATATCATTCGGCGCGATCAAAAACGGTGCTTCGGTGTCTTGTACCTTGATAATTTGAGTTCGGTTGTTAAAAGTACCATTGCAAAAATCAACCATGGTCCAATTCCGCAGCACGGTAAAACCTGCTGGGGCGCAATGCATGATGGTTTGGTCGGAATAAGTCACTCCTATTTCGCATTCGGGTGAAGCGCCCACGGGAACACCGTTCACCGTTGGCTGTCCCGTCAAATCAAGGTCGTTTGGATCTTGAGCGCAATCGAGCGCAGGAGAGGATATGTTATCGCGGTTGGGCGGGAACGCGATATCTGCAAATGTGATGTGCTTGAGCCATACCCGTTGGAGGCAGTTGTTGCTGTTTCCGTAGTCATCTGAAACCGTCCAGTCGCGGTCAATGCGCTTCAGCACTTCGTGTCCGTTTTGGTAAGTGCCGCAAGCCAATGAAGTCTCCGTATCGAAACGACTAAAATTCAAATCATTGGGAGCAGTGCAATTGTCTGCCCCAATTGGGAAACCGACGGCCTCTGGGGAGGAATCTTCGTTACAAAAAATGAACTTGTCGCCGCAGTTGCTCAGTGCGGGCGACAGCGCGTCGAATACCTCCAAGGTGCCCGTGCAAAAATTGCCTGAAGTGGTGTGTTTTACTCTTGCGGTTATTGTTTGGCCGATATGGGCACAAGTAAGCGGGTTGGGAAGTTGCTGCCCGATGGAGTTGTACAGCGTGACGGCGAGCGGGCCGGGACAAGAATTGTCGGCATTGGGTGCGATCAGCTGCCAGGTCATAAGCACCTGCCCGGTAGGGTCAAGAGAAACCTGCATACCATCGTTGCAAGAAAGGGTGCACTGAGCCAACAACGGCACACGAAGTCCCCACAGGAAAAGCAGCGGAAGAAGCCGCACAAGGCGGCACGTAATCGGAATTCGAGTAAGTATCGGCACAGGATGTGTAGGCGGATTAAATGATTAAAATAGATCGGCCTGCTGGGGATTATAGAGGTGGCAAAAGTAATGCCAGAATGGATTAAAATTCAAATATCCAATATCCAACAAGGAATGTCCAATGTCCAAGTTAGCGTTGCCTCTGGGCACTCACAGTAACCTCATTCAGGTGAAATACAACTGATTCCAAGCTCAGGGCCTTACTTGGAAATTGGAAATTCCTTGTTGGATATTGGATATTTCCTTGGGCATTCCCTTGGATATTCCTTGTTGGATATTGGATATTTTAATGCGCACGCCTTCCCACCATTCTTTTTCCGGCAAATCCGCCACGAATGTTAATTCCTCAAGCCGGACAGGGTGCACAAATTTCATACTCCAGCAGTGCAGCCCAATGGAGGCATCTGGCAAAGCATTGGAGGCTCCGTATTTCAAATCACCCAAAATAGGACAGCCAATGGCGGTCAATTGCGCCCTGATCTGGTGGGGTCTGCCAGTAAGTGGCGAAACTTTTAGGAGGAACAGGTTCCCAATTTTTTCAAGCGTTTCATAACGTGTGATACTTTCTTTTGCATCGCCGCGGGGTTTGTCAAAAACCTCTACTGTATTCCTTTTTTCATCTTTCAAGAGATAATGCCGGAGCTCGCCCTCGGCGGAGTTCGGAGCATTCAGCGTGAGTGCGAGGTAAGTTTTTTCAATTTTCCTATCTTTGAAAATGGTAGTGAGCCGCCCCAACGCCTTGTCGGTGCGGCCAAAAACCACGCCTCCGCTTACCGGCCGGTCAATGCGGTGAGCAGGATGGAGGTACACTGCGCCGGGCTTGGCATATTTTTCTTTTAGGTAGGATTTGCCCCAATCAGTCAAGGTCTGATCGCCTGTGCGGTCGGCTTGCACCAGCCAACCAGCAGGCTTGTTGAGCACGAGCAGATGGTTGTCCTCAAAGATAACAATTGGTTCCATGTCGGGTGAACGTTAGTGTGTGATTCTTGTTTGGGTGGTTGATATTGGGTCATTTCGTCATTGGTCGTCATTGAGCCATTGCTAGTAGGACAAAGGAAGGCAAATTGAAGAACAATGACCCAATGATGAACCATAATCCAATGACAATTAACGGCTTAATAACGAAATGACCCCTAATGTCCCCCCTCCTACGCTAAAGCTACGGCGGGTAAAAATGACGAAATGACTTAACAACGAAATGACAAACCTTTCCCTTGGCTTCTCGCCCTGCCCAAACGACACCTTCATCTTTGACGCCCTGCTGCATGGCAAGGTGGACTCCGAAGGGCTCTCTTTTGAACTCGTGATGGAAGACGTCGAGGCCCTCAATCGTCGTGCATTCAGGGGCGAACTGGCCGTGACCAAACTCAGTTATCACGCCTTTGCACATCTCACAGAGCGCTACGCTTTGCTCGATGCAGGCAGCGCCTTAGGCAACAACTGCGGCCCATTGCTCATCGCCCGTCAGCCTATGACCGAAGCTGAAATCAACGCCGCCCGTATCGCCATCCCCGGCAAAATGACCACGGCCAATTTTCTGCTCAGCCTTGCCTATCCAAATGCGCAAAACAAGCAGGAAGTCGTTTTTTCCGACATCGAAAACGCGGTGTTGCGCGGCGAAGTTGAAGCCGGACTGATTATCCACGAAAACCGTTTTACATATACGCAGAAGGGCCTCGTAAAGATTCTCGACCTCGGCGAATATTGGGAAACCACCACGGGCTTGCCCATCCCCCTCGGGGGCATTGTGGTTCGCCGGGATTTGCCGCTTGAAATCCAACAAAAGGTGAACCGTGTACTTCGTCGAAGCGTCGAATACGCCTTTGCCCACCCTGCCGACGTAATGCCATTTGTACGCTTACATGCCCAAGAGATGGACGAGGCCGTGATGCGGGCACACATTGATTTGTATGTGACGCAGCATACAGTTGATTTGGGTGAGGATGGCCGCGCTGCGGTGCGGCAGATGTTCAGGATTGCACAAGAGAAAGGTATTTTGCCGGATTACCGGGAAGACTTTTTTGTGTAGGTTTAACATGCGCCATTTTTGACAGGATTTACAGGATGAACAGGATTTTGTCGGCTTCGCCGACAATTCGGAATCACGCATCCTGTTCATCCTGTAAATCCTGTCAAAAAATTTTTGTGAAAACTCCTCTTTTCACAAAACATTTTGATTCCGGTTAAACCCCGGTTAAACCTCTGCTGCGCTCGTTTTGCGGCCCGTTTCTTTGCCCCAAAATTTTCGAACCATGAAAAAAACAACACTCACCCTCGCGCTTTTAGCGCACACGCTGATCGCTTCCGCCCAGATCTTCGTCGAAGGCGTAAAAATCGAGCCCACCAACACCGGCCAGTACATTGAACTCGACCCGCTTTACCGCGAAGACGGTCGCTGCACCTTCCGTGTGGATTTTGGCCAATCGAATCCTAAGGAAGACTTTGTCACGGATGAAAAAGGCAAACGCTTCGATTTTCGCAGCCTTGTGGACGGGCTCAATTTCTTTTACGAAGAAGGTTGGGAAGTGGCTCAAGTGAGCGTGCTGGAGCGAGGCAGGCACTTTTTGCTCAAAAGACGGTATTGATAAAAATC
>JACMMM010000406.1 GCA_014379065.1 Saprospiraceae bacterium | reverse complement strand
TTTGGATTTACGATTTACGAATCAGAGCACTCGTAAATCGTAAATCCAAAATCGCAAATCCCAAGACAGCCGCAATTTTTTGCCAGAAAATGCTCGGAAAAATTACTGAACCGGTGCCGATTGCAATGGAATCTCCGCAGGAGCATCCGTAGAAGGGCCACCAGTGCCAACAGATAGCACAGCTACAATACAAAGCACAATAAGTGCTCCAGCGAGCACCCAAGTGGCTTTTTCTACAAAATCAGTGGAACGGGCTGCGCCAAAAAGTTGTTGCGCTTGGCCACCGCCAAGGCTTGCGTCAATACCGCCGCCTTTGGGGTTTTGGATCAAAATTGCCGCTATCAGCAAAACACTCACCAACGCGATGAAAATTGTAAGAATGGATAACATGAACGCCTATTTTTTAAGTTTGTCAATTTCGGCGGCAAAGTACGCGCTTTTTTCTGGAAACAACAAAGCAAGGCGGGCATACATCTGAGCAGATTTGTCGCGGTAGCCTTGTTTGGCGTAAAGTTTGGCGAGCGTTTCAGAAATTACGTCCTGATTTTCTGCCACGCTGCGTTCTGCCAATTGCTGAGCAATACCCGTGAGTTTGGGCGATTCTTCGATTTTTTCTTTGGCTGCCACGGGCGAGGGCGGCGTTGGGCGCAAACGCGCCTCTAAAACAGGCGGCTGAAAATGGCTAATCCATTCCGAAAAAGCCTGACGAACCACGGGTGCAGGCGTTTCTATGGTTTGTGTCACAAAATTGGCTTCAAAAGTCGGTTGCGCAACGGATTCAGGTGCTGTGCTGGCTTCGGCTTCAATGGGTGGCTCAAAGGTTCTTTCTTCGCGGGCGACGGGGGCAAGGGCTTCCAACTCACGCTTTACGGTTTCGATAGGTTTTAATTCCAGCACCTCTTCTGCGGCTAGAACTTGTTGAGGGACAATTACTTGCGGCGCAACAAGTAAGAAAAGTTTCGTGCGGTCCAAACTGTAGGCAGCAGCTGTAGCCAGGTTGCGGGCAGCATCTGGATGATCAACCTGGCGGGCCTTGAGCGCAAGGAGGCAGCGCAAATTGTGCGCATAAGGATAAGCCAGCGCGAGGGTTTTCAGTTCCTCGTAGGTAATGCGCCGAAGCAGGTCCGGGTCGTCTATAATTTGAAAAAAGCGTTCTTGTGTCAATTTCTTTTGTTTAATGGTTGATTTGAGGTTTTGGTTATTTGTTGTTCTCAAGCTTGGCATCAATTGTCTTCAAGACAGGCACGAATGCCAAGCTCGGGAACAACAAATAACCAAATCCTCAAATAGCCAAATCCCCAAATTCTACCTACCAATCATTGAATGCCGCGTTGAAAATATCTTCCAGTATTTGGGGGAAAATGGTTTCTCGAAGGAGTTGGTCTTGCACCGTGAGCAAATCTACGGTATTGTTGAATTCAGCAAAATGCCTGAAGGTGCGAGGGGTCGGCCAAGTCTTTTTGTCGTTTTTGTTGTGGATAAAAAGGACGCTCACGCCTACTTCCAAGCGGTTGAGTGCTATTACTTCGCCTGGCTTAGGCGCGACAGGCACCACGCGGTATTCAATGACTTTTCCCGTGAATTCAACATCAGATTCGGTGTTTTTCAAACTCAGGCGACTCTCCAGACGAATCTTGTCTTTTAGTTTTTCGGTGAAATCCAAGGCCAGGATAGGGGGCGCATTGGTAGTCTCGGTTTCGAAATTTTGGACAAAAAATGTTTTCACGTCCGGGTCAATAGAAATGCCTTTGAAGGTGTAACAGCAGCCGCATGTCAGGAGCAGTAGGCAGTAGGCCATTATGACCACCGAAGTCTTTTTCTCTGCGATCATTTTAATCACAGCAGAGACGAAGGTGGTAGGCAATAAAATTTTCTTCATTGTTGAGATTTTCCTGAAAAACGGGTTGCTACCTGTTTTCGATGCTTTCGTTGCAAATGTAAACCGAAACACGCATTTCAATTCAGGTTCTGACTGCTTCAAAGAATTTTTCCAACTTGTAGGGATCAAGTTTGCCCTCGCTGCGCACGCTGCTGCAAAGGTCGAGGCCGTAGGGTTGCACGGCTTCAATAGCGGCCCGGACATTGTCGGGGCGCAGGCCACCTGCCAGGAACACGGGCACGGGTACCGATTCTACAATGCGGCGGCTGATGGCCCAATTGTGGGTTCGGCCCGTACCACCAAGTTCCTTCACAGCGAGATTTGGATTGCCGCTGTCGAGCAGAATAAAATCTACCTGCGGAGCGATCTGGAGGGCCTCGTCAAGGCTTTCGTCGCCAGTAACATGGATGACCTGTACGAGTTTTACGCCCGGCAAGGATTGTCTGATTTCGGCATATGTGCCTGATTGTAAGGCATCCACGATCTGGACGGTGTTGGTCAATACTTTTTTTTGATGGGTAATGATTGCCTGCGCTTCGGTCTCGCTGGTCAGCAAAAATGTGGCGATGTGCGCAGGGGCAGCGGCGGCAATTTCGGTGATCAATGCATCAGAAATAACGCCGGGTCCACTTGGCATGTGACCGACAAGACCAATGGCGGAAGCTCCAAAATCAATCGCCATTTGGGCTTCTTCCGGACTACTGATGCAACAAATTTTTACTTTCGGGATCATCAGACCAAACACAGTTTTATTAAAATACCAAGGGACTAAGAGACACTAAGGCTAATAGAATTAATAGGGTTGTAACCTTTAGTGCTCCTTAGTTTCTTAGTGTTTAAAATTTGTATCTCAAGTGATTACTCCCACTCAATTGTCGCGGGCGGCTTGGTCGAAATATCAAATACTACGCGATTAATACCTTTCACGTTGTTGATGATTTCGCTGCTGACTTCGGCGAGGAATTCGTGCGGAAGCCGACTCCATTCAGCTGTCATGCCATCGGTGGAACTCACGGCGCGGAGCGCAATGGTCTTTTCGTAGGTACGTTCGTCGCCCATAACACCTACAGAAAATATGGGCAGGAGGATGGCGCCCGCTTGCCATACTTCATCATAGAGCTCGTGCTCGCGAAGCTTGGAGGTGAAAATTGCGTCTGCTTCTTGAAGGATTTGCACTTTTTCAGGTGTGATGTCGCCCAAGATTCGGATGCCAAGGCCTGGCCCGGGGAAGGGGTGCCGGTTGAGGATATTGGGCGAAACATTTAGTTCGCGGCCCACGCGTCGTACCTCGTCTTTGAAAAGCGAACGGAGCGGTTCCACGATTTTCAGTTTCAGTTTTTCGGGCAATCCACCCACATTATGGTGGCTTTTGATCGTCACTGAAGGGCCATGTACGCTTACCGATTCGATCACATCGGGGTAAATCGTGCCCTGTCCGAGCCATTGGAAATCAGGGTGAGCTTCGCTTTCTTCTTCAAAAAGCTCAATGAACAATTTGCCGATGATTTTGCGCTTTTGTTCCGGGTCGCTCACACCTGCGAGGGCGCTGTAAAAACGATATTTTGCATCCACGCCCTCGATGTTCAAGCCCATTCCTTTGTAAGAATCCAGCACTTCTTGAAACTCGTTTTTGCGGAGCAAACCATTGTCAATGAAAAAGCAAAACAAGCGGTCGCCGATGGCGCGGTGGAGTAGGGTAGCGGCCACTGTGCTGTCTACCCCGCCCGAAAGCGCCATGATAACCTTCTCGTTTCCAATCTGTTGGCGCAAGGAAACGATGGTTTCTTCGACAAAATGTTGCGCTGTCCAGTCACCTGCGCAGCCACAAATGTCGTGGACAAAATTCTTCAAAATCTCGAACCCTTCGAGGCTGTGGAACACTTCGGGGTGGAACTGGATACCATACACAGGTGTCGCAAATTTTCCTTCTTCCGAGCGGAACGCCGCGTATGGGATCGTGTCAGAATTGCCCAGGACTTCAAAACCTTCCGGCATCCGCACAATGGTATCCGAGTGGCTCATCCACACCTGCGAGCGCTTCGAGATGCCCGCGAAAAACGGGTCGCTGGGCGCGTGGTGCTGGAGCATGATCTTGCCGTATTCGCGTTTCGAGGATTGCGCCACTTCGCCGCCAAAAAAATCGGCCATCAGTTGTGCGCCGTAGCAAATACCGAGCAGGGGCTTTTTGCCGGCAATGCGGTTCAAATCAAGCCGCAGGGCATTTTCCCAACGCACTGAAAAGGGGCTGCCGGAAAGGATAACGCCCATTATATCGTCGGTTAGTTCTGGCAGTTTGTTGTACGGGACGATCTCGCAATACACGTTCATCTCGCGTACACGTCGGGCGATGAGTTGGGTGTACTGCGAGCCAAAATCAAGGATGAGGATTTTTTGCATAAAATCAGGTGGGGCGAACTTCAGTTCGCCAAGGAAATGCTACAAGAAGCTGCAAAGGTAGGGAAAGGCCGGAAGGCGGAGACGAGGATTTTACTTCCAAATCGTTGTCACATGAGTAGATTGCTCCATAGCTGGATCATTACTTGTGATTTCCAAGCTCATAGCTTTGGCAGTGCCCGCTATTAAACGGTCGTGAAGTTCGGGAATGTCGTCAATCTGGAAACCAGCTTTGACTATAGCCAAGCCCATTGGCACTTCGATGAAATTTATATAACTTCCTAACTTCTGTTCCACTTCTGCGAGGTTTGTCTCAATCCGCCCTTTTTCTGCGAGGTATCCAATTTCGGCCATCACCATGCTTGGGATGTAGATTTCATGTTCGCCGCGTTCAGCCGCTGAAAAAATTTGTTTTGTTTTCTCAGGCATTTTTCGTTTTTCGAGATGTAGTATTAATGCCATGGTGTCAGAAACGTACTTACTCATGGGGGTAAAGGGCTTGGTAATCAGCGAATTCAGATTCTAGATGGGATGTCTCGGCATAGTCTAAGACGCTCAATTCATGGTGAAGTGAATTGGGCTCAACAGACTGCTCTAGCACTTCAGGGTGGAAAGTTTTAGTTCGTACGAACACAATGAAATCGAGTATCTCGCTGATGCTCTCTTTGGGCAGATCTTTGATGTTCGCCCATATTAATTCTTGTACGGGAACTTGTGTGCCCATGTTATTTAAATTTATTGCCTCCATAGTGGGTGCCAATTTCCCTCAAAAGTAATTGTTTTTGACCAAACTTACCCTTTCTCAAATACCCCACACAGCCAATTCCCCCGACTTTTCATTTCTTTTTTTGAAAAACCTGCCGCTTCGGCGGCTTCGGTCACCACGGCTTCGTCGGTGAGCAAAATGCCGGAGATAAGCAGCCAGCCTTTGGGTTTCAGCAGTTTGGCAAGTGCGGGTAAAGATTCCAGAATCACGTGCCGATTGATATTGGCCAGTATCCCGTCAAAATCGTGGCCCTGAATGGCAGCGAGTGTGCCGAGGCGGGCGGTTACGTTTTCTACGCCATTGGTGGCGCAATTTTCGACTGTGTTGCGGTAAGATTCATCTTCGATGTCTACGGCTTCGACTTCGACTGCCCCCTGTTTGGCGGCTAAAATGGCGAGAATGCCCGTGCCGCAGCCGTAATCCAAAACCTTAGCGCCAGAAAGCGGCAAATGCTCGATGGCTGCAATGCACTGCCAAGTGGTTTCATGGTGGCCGGTGCCAAAGGCCATTTTAGGGTTTATGACCAATTCCCATTTCACGCTTTTAATAGGCTCATGAAAATCAGCCCGGACAGCGCAAAAATCGCCCACTACCACGGGCTGAAAGTTGCTTTCCCAGAGTTCGTTCCAATTTTGGCCGAGGACAAGCTCTTTTTGC
>JACMMM010000405.1 GCA_014379065.1 Saprospiraceae bacterium | reverse complement strand
TTCAATTCCTGCTCAATTTCGGCCAATTTTAAATCGTTTTTAATCAAATTTTCCGTGTAGTCTTCCTGCTCTCGCTTTTTGCCCAAATAGTCGTTCTCCTTTTTTTGAAATTCTGTACGGCTGTAAATGCCCTCTGCAAATAATTTTTGATCAATTTGATAGCTCGCTGCAATGTTGTCTAAGGCTTCCGTATTGAGCTCTTTTTTACGGAAGTGTACCTGCTGCAATTGGCGTAGCGACTTCATTTGTGCTTTTAAGTTTTGCACTTGTTGCGCATGGAATCCATCTTGTTGTAATTGCTTGATATTAACGTAATTCTGGCAAAGCAAAAGCACATCTGACTGCAAATTACCCCAAGTTAGTGTATTGCTGGGAAGGGATATGCTGCGATGCGGATCTCCTAAAAAGGACTGTGATTGGTGCAATAACCCACGTAATAATGGCGTGTTTTCAAGCTTGGTATTGTTTTCCATTTCGGCCAATACATCGCCCTTATGCACCTGAGCACCATTTTGAACAAGGAGTCGCATCAAGCGGCCCTCTCCCTCGGATACGACCTTGATGGTAGGTGCCGTAGTTGTCACCACCGCAGCCCCTTTCAGCACTTCCGGGTAACGGATGAACCAAGTACCACTTAAAAACAACAGCAACAGGAACATAATAACGGTTGCGCCCATGCGGACGATCCATCGAGGGGATTCATTCAAGATATCGAGAATCTCTTCGCTAAGATGATTTTTCATAAAAAAGATAATTTGACAGATGATGGACTGAATGATTTGAAACTTTTCATTTTTGACTTGAAACTTTCCACTTGAAACTTAAAATCTCTAAGCCGCCATTTCCAATTGGGTAGTAAGCAGTTCAAAATACCGGCCCTGTATCGCGATGAGTTCTTCGTGCGAGCCTTTTTCTACAATGCTACCTTTTTCGATAACCACAATTTGATCGGCATGGCGAATGGTGCTGAGCCGGTGGGCTACCACTACCATCGTGCGCCCTTTAAAATAATCGCGCAGATTCTGCATAATAATATGTTGATTCTGAGTGTCTAGAGCGTTGGTTCCTTCGTCTAGAAAGAGGTATTCTGGGTCTTTATAAACCGCCCGGGCTATGAGCAATCGTTGTTTTTGACCTTGGCTGAGTCCGCCACTTTCCCCACTGATTGGCGTGTAATATCCCATGGGCAGGCCTTCAATATGCTCATGAATATTGGCTACGCGGGCAGCCATTTTCACACGCTCAAAATCTAGTTCAGCGGCGCCCAGGGCAATATTCTGTAAAAAAGTATCGCTGAAAACAAACCCGTCAGCACCCACTACGCCACACTGACCTCGCCAGGCATGATTGGAAATATTGCGCAAGTCGGTATTGCCCAAAAGGGTCTCGCCCGAAGTCGGCTCGTGGTACTTGAGCAGCATTTTGAGCAAAGTAGTTTTTCCACTGCCGCTAGAGCCGATGATGGCCGTGGTTTTGCCTTGCGGGATAAATAATTTGATGTCTCGCAGCACTTTTGTATTGGTGTTTGGGTACTTGAAACTAATGTTGCGCAATACCAGGTTTCGATCTTCAGGCAATTGGTGTACCTTATTTTGTTCGTTGGCCTCTTCGTCGGGCAGCTTGTGCACTTCATTGAGGCGTTCCATACTCATGCGGGCATCTTGCCATTGTTGCATATACGTCACCAATTGTTCGATAGGCGAATTGGTTTGGCCCAACATCTGCTGTATGGCCAGCATGGCGCCTATAGATAAATGGCCGTCAAGTACCGCTTTAGCGGATAGGAAGGTGATGATTATGTTTTTGCTTTCATTGATGATTAGCCCGCCAATTTGTTGGGTTTGCGAGAGCGCAAGGGTCCGCATGTTTTGGCGAAACAATTTGGCCCGGAGCATTTCCCAGTCCCAGCGTTTGGGCATTTCAGCATTGGCCAATTTGATATCGGGCATTCCCTGTACAATTTGCACCAATTTGTCGCGCTCTTCAGAGGCCATTTCAAACCGCTTAGAATCCAAATCTCGGCGTTTGCGCATAAACAGCTTGATCCAACCGATATAGAGTAGGGTAGCACCGAAAAATATTCCAAAAATGAATCCGTCGTAAATGGCAAAAATCGCAGTGTAGATGACGATATTGACGATAGAAAACAAGATGGCAGAAAGCTGCGTAGACAAAAAAACTTCGACTCGTTTTTGGTCTTCTACCCGTTGCATCACATCACCGAGCGATTTTTCACTGAAAAACGCCATCGGTAGCCGCATGATTTTGGCAATAAAATCGGTCAGTAAGGAGATACTCACTCGTGTACTCACGTGCAAAAGCAACCAGCCCCGAATCGCTTCCATCGAATTTCGCCCCACCATCAGCATCAACTGAGCAAACAGAATCAGGTAAATAAAGTCAAGATTACTGTTGTTAATCCCCACATCCACAATAGATTGTGTGAGAAATGGTGGAATAAGTTTTAACACCGTGCCGATCAGAATACCAATTGCGAGTTGGCGCACCAGGCGTGGATATTTTTTGATATATCCGTAAAGCCATGCAAAACTGCCGGATTGCCGCTCGTCTTCCTCTCCCGGCTCGTTGAAAAACTCTGGTGTGGCTTCGAGTAAAAGAACGATTCCGTCCATCTCGCCTTCTGGTAGCCAGTTTTTACAAAATTCACTGGTTGATACGGTCACGGTTTCTTTGTCAACCCCGATCGCTATTTGATTTTGAACAATGGCCGAAACCACTACAAAACCATGACCATTCCACTTGATAATAAATGGTAATGGTGTGTCTTTGGCCAAAGAAGGGTAATCCATTTCCACACAACGGGCCCGCAAGCCAAAACTTTCAGCTATTTCAGCAATGCTTCGGAGCGATGCAGGTTCTTTACCGGTCTTGTCCTTGCTGCGTAAATCCTGCAGGGAAATGATTTTCCCATGGTGACGGGCCACACTGCGCAGGCATTTAAGCGCAGATTCATGGTCTTTATAAATGGTTTTGATCGACGGGGTAATGGAGTGATTTGCGCCCACAATAAAAGTATTGGTTGATTGAAAATATTGTTTCAATTTTCAGATTAGACGAGGACTTTAAACCAATCTCAACAGCGGCAGGAATTTTTTTTTATTATTTTCTAGAGAGGGGCTACCACGGCCCAGTTTGCGGGACAGCTCTGTGTGTTTCCATGGTGCATAAAAAATACCCCTGCCGAACCGAAGTCCTACAGGGGCGCGTTGCTATCAATGATTTTTTGGGGTGGCGGCGCTTAAGCCTTTTTTCCTTCAATGGAGTATATCAAGGTGCTGCTTTCCTGGTCACTACAAAGGAATTTGGCACACTGGATCGTGTTTGCGCGTTTACTGGCGTACCATCGAGGTTATAATAGTTTGGCTCAATGATGAGGGATGAATACAGTACACCCTTAAAAGTGCCTTGCTCCATCACATGGTCGATCTCTGCCTGAGTAATCGGGTCGTACATGCTCACCCTGTAATACATGGGTACATCCACTTCTTTGGCATAGGAAAAGACATTTATCCGTACCTCCTGATTTGCGGGTATGGGGATATCTGTATTCCAACCTTTCAGGTCAGTTTTAGTAGTTTGCTCGGTGTTGGTGGTGGTGAACGAAGTTTCTATTGACCAGCTGATTTCGGAAGAGGCCACAAATTCAACGTTGAACCCAATCTTTTGGCCCAAAGTAAATTTGGTACTGTTCTGAAATGACATGGTGGAAGAACTGGAAACAGATTTGTTTAACA
>JACMMM010000404.1 GCA_014379065.1 Saprospiraceae bacterium | reverse complement strand
GTCTGCCGATGCCGATAAAGTGTCGGCAGAAGCACAGGCTAATTTTTCTAAAGTGTCGACTGAGGCACAGGCTGATTTTTCGAATAAAACCATCACATACTCCACAGTGGAGTTGGTCAAAGTATTGCCGACATTAGAACGCCTTGGCTTGTTGTTCGACAAAATCGGGTTGGATGCGGAAGATGCTTTGCATTTTAAAAATCCTGACCACCCCGCCCTGATCATTCAACTTTTGGCAGGCAACCCACCTAGTGATGGGAATAACATTAAAGTTATCCGACAACTCGCCACTTATACTCGCTTTAAACAACAAGCAGGGGATGCTACAGGCATAAAGGCGTATCGGGATTTGTTGAATATCACTAAAAATACCCAGATTGCCGCGCATAGCCCACTGATTGCTACTATATTGGGTTGCGGGACCAATCAGGTAACGGCGGCGGCAAACCTATTACAAGCCCAGGTCAACCCCTCCTTACCCTTCACCCCCTCCTTATTGCGCCAGATCGAAGCGATGGTGCAGGTATTTAGCAAACTGGGCATTTATGAGCCGAGTGTATTAAATGCATTTAAAGATAATACCTACGCTGCGGCGCTTCTATACGAAAATGCCCTGCGTACTGCTTTCCGCGCCCAATACACCACCGAAGCGGCCTACGAAAAAGCCTGGGATCCTTATGAGAATCGTATCCAGGAACTGCGGCGTGACGTGCTTTGTGCATTTTTGCTTGCCCTCGATCAACAGAATCACTTCCATGATACTGGCGACCTCTACGCCTATTTTTTAGTAGATGTAGAGATGAGCGGCTGCTCTCGGGTATCGCGCATATTGGCGGCTACCCTGAGTTTACAATTGTATATTCACCGTGTGATCATGGGATTGGAGTTGACGGAAGATATGACCCCCAACGACGGGGTGAACAATACCGTTCAGGCATTTTTGGGAAAACCCGACATCAATCCTGAACTGGACACGCAGGCCATGTACCGCAAGCAATGGGAATGGCGCAAGAACTACCGTGTGTGGGAAGCCAACCGCAAGGTATTCCTCTATCCCGAAAACTGGATCGAACCCGAGCTCCGGCATGATAAATCGCCGCTGTTCAAGACTTTGGAGGATGAATTATTGCAGCAAAAAATTTCCCTCGAATCAGCAGAACAGGCCTATATACAATACCTAAAAGGATTTGCAGAGGTAGGGCAATTGGTGATTGCGGGGATGTATTACGAAGACGACCCAATAACACCAATATACCATATTTTTGGACGGACGGCTACGGACCCCTATCAGTATTACTATCGCAAAATGCGCCTATTGCCCATGAATACAACGACTAAAATCCGTTCAAAACAATGGACAGCCTGGGAGAAAGTGGAATTGGCCATTGCTGCGCCTTATGTGTCGCCGATTATGCACAATGGGAAGGTTCTCTTGTTTTGGGTGAATGTGGTAACGATGGAGAAAAGCAAGTTTAATAAGGGTGATTCAGAGCCCGATGGTTTTGAACATACGGTCTCACTATCTTATTCCAATTTGATGGAAAATGGGAAATGGTTGCAACCGCAAAAGGTGCAAGGTGATGGATTCGGCAGACCTTGGAAGGACAATGGCTCCGAAAGTGCCGAATTTGAGCAAAGTTCGATTTGGTTAAGAGTTTATCCTTTTCATGACATGCTGGACAATTTGATTGTTGAGTATTGCAGAGAGGAAGAGGAATTTTTTTCTATTGATTTATTCCAAAACTACTCCTCTATACTCGAAATCTATGCTTCTATACTCGAAATCTATGCTTCGCATTCTACTCCAAGTGATAAAATCATATTTTTTGACAAGTTACCATCACGTAAACTCGGAGTATTTAATACTATTAGTGACCTGCAACTTACAGACGGTACTCTTGAATACATTTCAAATTGCAAAAATGATAAAATTGAAAATATTGACGCCCCAATTTATTACTTGCTTGATTTATCTTCTGATAAAGAGAGAGGCTCTGAAATCCGTTTAGTCTTCAACAAAGTCGGCGATTACATCCTAAGAAACAATACTCACCAATACCTGCTTCGAATGGCGGAATCTGGTGAAATAGTCAAAGGTGTGTTTGGTGCATTTCCTAATAGTATTGGTAATCAGTCCCTATCCGAGCGTGAAAGCATTCTCTTGACGACAAATGTTATTGATGGATTGACTATAAAACTGGCAGAAAAAGGCTTGGTCGGTTTTTTAAGTTTAGACACCCAAAGAACAGAGGAATTACACGATACGCTGACCTATCTTAATACAAGCAAACTCTATCCTCCATTTTTTGAAACAAAAAACCTCGACTTCTCCGGCGCCCACGGCCTCTACTTCCGAGAACTCTTTTTCCATATCCCCTTCCTCATCGCCGATCACCTGAATGCGGAAGGCAAGTACAAGGAAGCCGACTATTGGTATCGAAAAATATTCGACCCTTCGGCCTCTTTCGATCCCGATCCCCAAGGCGATCCGAAAGACCGGTACTGGCAGTTTATGGAGTTTCGCGCGCAAACCTTTCCGAACCTGTGGGAAATCCTGACGGACGCAGCGGCTATTTCTGCGTATGAAGACAACCCCTTCAATCCACATGCCATCGCGCAGGTACGCAGTGGTCCCTATCAGAAGACTATAGTGATGAAATATGTGGACAACCTGATTGACTGGGGCGATTCACTCTTCCGCCGCGATACCTGGGAGTCCAACACCGAGGCGATGCTCTTGTACCAGTTGGCCCACGATATTCTGGGCGAGCGGCCACAAAAAACAGGGCCTTGCGAATCTGCCATTGATACCAACAACTGCGGTTGCATTGACCCAAAAACAACTTATGCGAAACTTAAGGGCGCACCCAATCAACCCTTTGTGTATTCGGTTGAAAACTGGGTCGCCAATCCCGACCCCAGTATTTTTTCCGGTACAGCTGCGGTACTAAGCGGGGGCAATGTGATTGGTTATGAAGATACTCTTGAAACTGCCCAGGCGATGGGTACAAGAAGCATGAATACCACAAGGGAAATGCGCGAGCCGTCGTATGCGGCAGACTTTGGTGGGCATTTGTTCACCCAGAATGTTTTCTGCATACCCGGTAACGAAAAAATATTTGATTATTGGGATCGGGTAGCAGATCGGCAGTACAAACTCCGTCACTGCATGAATATTGACGGAGTGAAGCGCAGTCTTGCCTTGTTCCAGCCGCCGATTGACCCCGCTCTGCTCGTCGCAGCTTTTGCCGCTGGGTTAAGCGTAGAGGATGTGCTCAACAGTTTGTACGGCGATCTGCCCGCTTACCGCTTCTCGTATTTGGTTGAAAAAGCCAAGGCCTTTGCTGGTACAGTACAAAGTTTCGGTGGAGCATTGCTCAGCGCCTTGGAAAAGAAGGACAGTGAAGCGCTTACACTGCTACGCTCCACACAGGAGCAGAATATTTTGAAAATGACCAAAGACGTAAAAAAGAAAGCGATTGAAGAAGCGAAGGCGAATTTGCAGAGTACGGTGGAGGGGATGGTAAATACGATGAATCGGGTTACACAATATACTGAATGGATTGAGGAGAATTTGAATGGGTGGGAAGCTAAACAGCAAAAAGCAATACAAAAAGGTTCCGACTTCCAGATAGCTTCAGGAGTATTGAGATTAACTGGCGCTGTTTTACATCTATTGCCCCAATTAGGTGCATTTACTGCTTTGAAATGGGGTGGTAAAGAGCTTGGTGATAGTGCAAATAGTGCTGCGGGCTATTTAGATATTCTTGCTTCTATTCAAAATGCGATTTCATCTTCTGCCGGCCTCGAAGCCTCCTTCCAACGCCGCGCCCAAGACTGGAAATTCCAACTTAAAACCGCCGAGCAAGAACTCAAGCAAGTCCAACAGCAAATTGCCGCAGCCACTATCCGCCTTGCCATTGCTGAAAAAGACCTTGAAATCCACGAAAAACAAATCGAGCAGGCAGCTGATGTACACGATTTTTACAAGCACAAATTCACGGGTTTGGGGCTGTACAACTACATGGCCAAGCGACTCAATACCCTCCACCGCATGGCTTTCAACGTTGCGATAGATATGGCCAAGCAAGCAGAAGCAGCCTATAAATTCGAGACGGGCGAGGAAACCTACTTTGAAATTTCCGGCGGTACTTTCTGGGATGCCTCTCGCGTGGGCCTGCTCTCTGGCGAGTCACTTACGCTCGAGTTGCAAAAACTCGAAACCAATTTTATCAATTGGAATCACCGCCAGATGGAGATTCGGCAGTCGTTCTCCATGCGGATGATTGATCCGGAATCCTTATTAGCATTGCGAAAAAATGGCATTTGTCCCTCCTTTTCAATTCCTGAATGGGCTTTTGATATGCAGTATCCAGGGCATTATCGCCGCCGTATCGTTTCTGTTCAGATAACCATTCCGTGCGTGGCCGGGCCATACCATAATATTGCTGCTACACTAGCGATGACCAAGGGGAGTATCAGAAAAACCGAGAGCCTCACAGATATAACTGACGTATTTCCTTTCCGTGGCAGCAGCATGATTGCAACGAGCAATGCAAACAATGACGGCGGCCAGTTCGAGCTTAATTTCCGGGATGAGCGCTTTTTGCCTTTCGAGGGTGCCGGGGCGGTAGATAGCGAGTGGGTTTTGGAACTGCCCGACAAATTCCGGTCATTTGATTACGACACGATTTCGGATGTTATTTTTCATGTAAGTTATCGGTCTAGGTACGATGGCGGGCTATTCAAAACAACGGTGTTGACTGGCTTGAAAGCCAAAATGGAAAGCAACAATGGAATAGGTTTAAATCGTTTGGTGAGTTTGAAGGAGGAGTTTCCAGATGTATATTACCAATTGCAATTGCCGATTGATGTCAGTGGAAAAGTCAGCGCACAAGTGACGGTTACTAAAAATCTGCTACCGTATTTTGCTCAAAATGGGGCAATTTCATCTGTTAAATTGAAAAACTCGCTGACCAATCTATGGCAAGTTCCACAAACAGGTAGCATTTTTGTAGATATCGGCAATGGCAACTATCGTATTGATTTGGCAGCCGCTCCTTCAGGGGATGTTTATTTACTGATAGCGTTCACGATTTGATCAAAATAACCCTGGCGCTAACTCCCCCCAACCCATTCACCCTATGCGACACCTCTTTCTTTTCGCCGCTTGCATCTCCACCCTCCCCCTCTCCGCCCAGTGGCTCTCCACCGGCAACGGCATCACCAATCCCCTCAACCTCACTGCCGTATGGGGCATTGATGCTCAAACCGCCTGTGTCACCACCGGGGGCGGGAGTGTGCTAAAGACCATCAACGGCGGGAATACCTGGACGAAGTTTTCCACGAATCCCAGTTTCGCGGTTAATTTTACGGATATAGTCTTTACGAATACCCAGAACGGTATTGCGGTGGGCAGCACGGGGACTGGTGCGCCCGTGGTCTATCGCTCGGTGAATGCCGGAACCAATTGGACGGCGGTGTTGCAGGCGCCCTCGGGTTTTCTGTGGAGGTTCAGAAAAGTAGATTTCCCTACACCGCAGGTGGGATATGTGGTGGGCGATAATGGCTTGGCCTACAAAACGACGAATGCGGGGGCGGCTTGGACGCCATTAACGCTGGGCACCACGGTAACCTTGATTGATGTGGACTTTACCGATGAAAACAACGGGTATGTGGTGGCGGTGAATGCCAGCAATCCCATGCTCTATCACACCACTAACGGCGGACAAAACTGGCAAACCACTTCACTGCCTTCCCTAGGCAGCGGCGAGCGCATCCGGTTTTTTGATGCCTTGCATGGCTATTTGTTGGATTATGACGAGGGTTTATCCGAGACCCAGGAGGGGGGACAAAGCTGGCAGCCCATCGGTCCTTTACCGACGGGTATTGGCAGCGTTTATTTTGCCGATCCGCTCAAAGGCTGGATTGCTGGTTTGGGCGGCGATATTTATACAACGACGGATGGCGGAATCCACTGGCTGAAACAACTTGACCCTCAAGGCAATGCGATTCAAGGCATGCATTTTGCCAATGGCCGCGGATGGGCGGTGACCGGGAATAACAGTGGCGCCAGTAAAATATACACGACGGGCAATGAGGGTGGATTGGGCGCTGCTATTGCCGGATTGAGTCAGCCGCTTTGCCCGGGCGACAGCCTGTATCTGGAGTGTCTGCACAATGGCGCAACTTCTTTTGAATGGAAGATCAACAATGTCCCGTACGGCGGAAACCAGCCGGTGATCGCATACGGACCCGTAACATCCGGCACTTTAACGGTCACCTGCACCGCCAGCAACGGCAGCGAAAGCATTGCCAATCAAGAGAGTATTACGATTCAGGATTTTATCCAGCCGTTTACCGTTACCCTGGCACAGGATTCGTTTTGCCTTGGCGGAACGGCTCAATTCACTTTCGGCCCCATCACGCAATTCCAAAAATATTCCGTTCGCATTGGCGACAGTATTTTGTGGCAAAACATTCCATCGCAAAACAATGCCCCACCTGTCACCTGGACGAGTGCCGTATTAGACAGCACGACCACTTTTGACTTTTGGGTTGAATATGCTTATTGCGATGGGCTTCGGAAACTGGATTCAAGAACCGTCCACGTGATGCCCATTCCGGAAACGAGCGTCGGGGCAAGTCTAGTCAATAATCCAATTTGCGAAAACACCTCCGCCGAAATCACACTTTCGAATACAGAATTCGGCGTTTTTTACCAGGTTTACGGCGGGGGTTGGGGCGCAGCAGCCATGTCCGACATGATCGTTTCGGCGCCCTTGTTACAAAGTCAGCCCTTGCAATTGAGAGCGGCATACAGTTCCCAGTGTTTTCGCTTTTTGGATACTACGCTGTCCGTCACGGTCATGCAGGCGGCGCCATATTTTGCAGCAGCACCTCGAAATGCAGCCCTTGGAGAGCCGGTATTTTTAGAAAATACCAGTGCCGACAGCCTGACTTTTCAGTGGGCCTTTTCCGGAGGCGCTAATGTGGGTGCCTCCACGTTGCAACATCCTGCGCCCCTGCACTTCAATGCAGCAGGAACTGGCGCCATTACCTTGTTGGTGACCACGCCGTCGGGCTGTCAGGATTCATTGGTCGTGCCCCTAGTCGTGTATGATACCACAGGGCTTGGGGATATTTGGGCGATGTCGGAGGGCGGAAATATGGCGGGTCGTTTTCTGCCGGATGCTGCCGGAAATATATATGCGGCCTTTAGCGGCAAAATGGTCAATAGCCGATTGCCCGGAACTTCCTTGGAGGATAACCAGCCTGATCCGATCTTGGTAAAATACAACAAATTTGGCGTAATTCAATGGTCGAACCGGTACAGAAACGAAAACAATAATGCAATAGCCAACATGGTAATTGCTGACCTATGTCTGGATAAAAACGGAAATACCTATGTATTGATTAAAGTCTATGATTACCCCGACAAAAGGATTCTTACTTCGACGGATGGAAGAGACTATATCATTGATAAAAAAGATTTGTTGCTGATCGCCAAATATTCTCCATCAGGGGTTTTAATCTGGACGCATTCCGTTGCTTCCTATAAAGACGCTACTTGCCCGATCGCTAACCCGTCTATCGGTGGATATTCACTGGCAATAGACACCCTAGGTAATTTGTTTTTGTGCGGTGCGGCTGCATTGCTTACCAATTGCCCGGATGTAGTATTTGAGGATATTCAAGGGAATACCCAGTCTTTTGATATTACCGATGGAATTGGATCTTTTATTGCGAAAATGGATATAGAGACGGGGGCTGTTTCCTGGGTTCATACCAATACGTATGCTCTATCCTATGCTTTCATTCCAACACGGGTGGAATCGGATGGCAAGGGCGGCTGTTATTCCTGGGGAAGTCAATGGACGAATACGACTTACCCCATCTCGCAAGGTGCATTGTTGACGCATTTATCGTCCGATGGCAACCTTATCTGGAACACAGTGATTGAGGGTAATTTGGGGGCTACTAGCCTGGGCTCTGTTGTTGCCAATGAAATAGCCGTGGATAACCAGGGCAATGTTGTTATTTGTGGTTCTTATGACGGACAATTATCGGTTGTAGGGGTGGTTCAAGATAATTCTAAAGGCAATTACCTGGCAAAATTGGGATATGACGGAAAACTGAAATGGGCACGTTTTCTGATTTCAGAAAATCCGGCCAACACAAATTTTGGACGCCTGTCTCAAGGCTTGGCGCTTGATGGCGATAAGATTTATACCATAACACCGGCAATATCTTATCATTATCTTACTACTGCCTATGCATGTTCTCATACGGAAGACCCCGAAAAAACGGAATTTTTGACGGTCTGGGATAGCCTTGGTAATTTGATTGAAGTGATACCTTTCCGTGCCACTTTATCTATTCCAGCGCAGCAACAAAACATTCAAGTGAAGGAAGGTGTCCTGTATAATAGCGGTTTTATTGGCGTTGCAGGTGAGCTTGATATCCTTGGTTACCCATACCAATTGCCTCCGACAGCATCCAAATATTATTTTGCGCGGCTGCCAGACCCAAAAGACTACCAGCCTTATGTGACAAGCCCTGATAGAAACTATTTATTCGAATGTGGCTTCCGGCGTTGTTTGGCAGACAGTATCAAACAAATACAGGTATCTTATCTTTTTGACAGCATACAATGGCATAACAACAACAACCTGCTTCCGGGATATACCACGCCTTCCATCGTGCCGCCCATGATAGGGGATTACGGAGTTACGGCCATCAATACGAAAGGAGACGCCGTGTCAACCCCCAAACTTATGCCGGTACTGAGTATTGACCCCATCCTGCACCCCACCATTTTTCAATCAGGAGATACTTTGAAAACCAACCTGATTCCAGGTGCTTATTATTTGTGGGAGGACTCGTTGGGCAATATCTACAGTGTCAGCAGCGATACGATTTTTGTTCCGACAGGTGTTCCGGGACCCTGGCAGGTGGAAGCGGTGCTTAATATTCGGTGCCAGAACATATCTCCGTTATTGTACCTCAGCCCAGTCTCGAACTCAGAACTGGAAGGGGAATCTTACTCTTTGAAAATCACGCCCAATCCGCTACAGACTGAAACTACCATATCCTACCGTATGCCCGATAACACGGCAGCTCGGTTGTCAGTGTACGATATGCTGGGCAGGGTATGTGCAGTGTTGCTGGAAACGGAGCGGGGTTCAAATGGAACGCTCCCATTTAACCCGAGGCAGTACAGTCTATCGCCCGGCATCTATTTTTTATGCCTCACAACGGAGAGCGGTACTGCTATCACCAAAAGAATGGTTATTACCCGATAAGGAAGGAAAAATACTGGCAGTGGGAAAATTTTTTCACTCCCGATTCCACCGTCCATTCCTCCACTCCTTCTGTTCCGCTTTGGTCAAAAAAGTCCAGGCCACAATTCGGCTCGTCTTGTTCCCCTGTCCCATTGGAATGGTCTTTACATCAACGGCTCTCGCTTTTCGGAGTTCTTCATAAATGCCTTGAAGGTGCGATTTTTTTGCAATCAAGGAGGAAAACCAAAAGCAGGATTTGAGGAATTGCCGACTCTGGCGAACCATCGCCCGGACGAACTTTTCTTCGCCCCCATCGCACCAGAGTTCGCCGTTTTGCCCGCCGAAATTCTGGATAGGCGTGGTGATTTTTTCCTGCGCCAAATTGCTCAATTTGCGCAATGTTTCGGAATGGGAATCTTCCAGTGACGCATGAAAAGGCGGGTTGCAAACGACCATATCAATGATTTCATCCTTTTGAATCACGCCGTAAAAAATATCGGTGGGATTGGTTTGCAACCTGCATTCGATTGCACCTTTCAAATGGGGGTTTGATTCAATGATTTTGTTGGCAGATTCAATTGCGAGCGGGTCAATATCCGAGCCAATGAAGGACCAACCGTATTCGTGATTTCCGATGATTGGATAAATGCAGTTAGCACCCAAGCCAATATCCAGGCAGATGACCTGATTGCCCGTGGGGACTTTCCCGTAATTGTACCGGCCCAATAATTCGGCCATGTAGTGGATGTAATCCGCCCGTCCAGGAATGGGTGGACACAAATAGCCTGGAGGAATATCCCAATATCTGAGGTCATAATACTGCATCAACAAAGCGGTATTCAGCATCTTGACCGCATCCGGATTGGCAAAATCTATAGAGTCGTCGTTGTGGATATTCAACTGCACAAAGGGCGCGAGTTCAGGGCAGCGAGCAATCAGCAACTTGAAATCGTAGCGCTCGCGGTGTTGGTTTCGCGGGTGGAGGCGGGTTTTTTCTGTGGGGTGGGATTTTTTTGTTGGGAGCATGGGTGTGGTTAGAATTACTTCTGGGGCATCGCTACCAAATCGAAACCGATAGCGCCTAGCACTCGTGCCAGGGTAGAAAGGCGTATGTCGGCACGGCCATTCTCGATACGAGAAAGGTAGGTTTTTTTCACGCCGAGGCGATTAGCCAAGTCCTCTTGGGTAAGGCCATGTTGTTTACGGTGTTCTTGCACTATTACGCCGACGTATGCTGCAAAGGCGTTGGAGTGTAGGTTTTCTCGTGCCGCTGTGCCGCGCTCGCCGTAAGAGCGGGAAAGGTGTTCGTCGAGGGTAGTGAGGTTTTTGGATCTCGTAAAGCCCAGCATAGTTGTTGAGTTGTTCCTGCCGCCACAGGCTTGGGTTGACTTCGGGATGGCGTTATAGTGTTATTTCAAAAGTAGCCTTAAACCATTCTAAAAACGGCTCGACTTTAGGAGATTGTATATCGAAATACTTGGCACTCAATGCTTGTCCAAATGGCTTGCCAGGCTCTTTCTTCCATGCAAGCCAGGTGTGCAAAAGCGCCTTTCCTGATTTTGCGTCAGTAATTTCGTTGAAAGGTTGATTCCTTAAAGTCGCAATTACGCTGTTCGCATGCGCCCAAAGTCCTTCTTCTGGTGGGACTAAACCAGACAAAAAATGCTCCAAATAACCAGTTCCATCGTTATCCGGCATGATCCAAATGCCAAGGGTTGGAAGATTGGCTTCCTTTATGACTTTTGGACCTTCTTGACCATCGGCTTGGGCTAAAGTTCCTTCCGAATACCTTTCAATAAGAATATTTCGGATAGCCTGCCACCGGGTAGCTGCTCCGGCATCGTTAGCATCTACGATGATGCCAATGTTGCTTAGATCGGCTTGATATATGGCTAGCTTAAGTAGGGCCAGGGCTTTATCATAGCCACCACCAGAAGCCACAAATTCCTGCTTGAATTTTTCCGGGGATTCATATCCTAACGGCGGCTTCAAACCGCGTAACTTGCACAATGTAGCCAATGCGATGGCATCATTTCCTTCGACGATTAGTTTTTGGGCCATATCAACGCGGGTCAAGGTTTGATTCCAGACTTAATTCCAAGCTTTCCGGTTCGTAGCGGATGGCCTCGACCTGCCCGTCCTTTGAATTGAGTTGAAGCCGGAAAAACACGCCTTCCTCTTTATTTTCCGGCTTTTCGAGCAGATACATAAAGGCTCTTAAGGCATCCTGGCTATGCGTGGTAGCAAAAACCTGGACATTCAGTTCTTTCGAATATTTGAAAATAATACCCCAGATTTTCTCCAAAACGGAGTAGTGCAGGCCGGTTTCAATTTCATCAATAAGGAGCACATTGTCCTTTGCCATAACCAAGGCAATCGCGATCAACAGCATTCTCTGCGCACCGTCCCCCAGATTTTTTAAAGGTATCGGTCTTTCTTCCTCCAGAAGCCTGACCATGATCCTGTCGTTTTGTTGAACGTCGAGGCGAACCAGGTTCGGCAGGATGGTATCTCGAAGGATTTCTACCACTTTATCCTCCTTGGGAGTGAGTGCAACTTGATCCCAATAATAGGCTAAGGGAAAATGGTCGCTGGTGCTGAATGGGACATAAACATATTTGTCGCGTGGCAGTAAGGGGGAAGGCAAATTATTTGTTAGATTGTTTGTATTAAAGGGACTACCTGTGCGCATTATAAAATATTGCACATTTCTTTCACCTTCAAATTTTCGTTGAAAACGGAATTGGTTGATTCTGAAACCAAGCATTTTATCCTTTTGGGATCGCATTTCATCCAATGCCGGGCGATAATAAAACGAATCATACATATCCCAAAAATTGAACATGGTTTCACCGCGTTGCTGCAAAATATATCGCATGACCGAAAGGTCTTCCCCTGCTGCCGATATACGAAGCGCTTCCAGCAAAGCTGTTTTGCCGCTGTTGTTTTTCCCGGCAAATAGGTTGACTCTTTTCAAATCTTTGATTTCAAGGTTCTTGAAAAGGCGGAAGTTCTCAATTTTTAATGTTGTGATCATGCGCTGAATTTGAGACAAAAATAGCGGTATTTTGATTGTTGTTAAGGTTTGTTGGTTTGATAACGAAAAACGGGGCTATGAATGTTCCTGTTCCAAGTTTTGCAATGGCATCGTCTTTTCGTTTGACGCTTTCCTCCTTATATTGCCCTATGATACGTGTGTAAATTTCATCATCTGCCAAGGCAAGAGTCAAAGGCATGAACCCTTCGGGATTTCCGAACAGTTGCATTTTTTGCAACAGTTCACTTCCCGATACAAAACTTCCCAAAAATATTCCCCAGCAAATCCTCCACCCCAATTTCCCCCGTAATCTCACCCAGATAAGCCAACGAGCGCCGAATATCCTGCGCAATAAAATCCCCCGTAATATTAGCATCCAGTCCGGTCAGCACATCGGCCAAAGCCTCGTCGGCGCGGCGCAGGGCATCGTGGTGACGGGCGTTAGTGACGATCGTGCTTTCGGTGTTTACGCCTTCACCGGCTGCTGCTTCGAACAGTTTTTCTTTCAAATACTCGATGTTCATTTGGTTTTTGGCCGATACCGGGATCAACGAACTTCCCGAAAGTTTTATCCCGAAGGAATCGGGATCGGGAAGTTGCGATGGATGAAGATTTGACAACTTTTTAAAAGTTGTCAAATCTGTCAAACCTTGGTCTCCCAGCAGATAAGGATGCACTCCCGGCAGTGTCGGATCCAACAGCCATGCCGTCTCGAACAATGGATTGCGATCCATCTTGTTGCAAACGACCACAGTGTGCCGTGTATCATCAACGATCAGCCGTTCCAAATCCTCCCAAACCTCTCGTATGGTCATGCCCCCCGCCACATCCCACACGTACACAAGAATAGCCGCCTGCTCAATTTTTTCCATCGTCCGGGCTACACCAATGGCCTCAATGGTGTCCTGCGCTTCGCGGATGCCCGCCGTGTCAATGAGCCGAAACTGGATGCCTCGGATGTTCAGCACTTCCTCGATGGTGTCGCGGGTAGTGCCAGGGATATCCGAAACGATGGCACGCTCCTCGTTGAGCAGGGCATTCAACAGGGTGCTTTTTCCGGCATTGGGCCGACCTGCGATAACGGTGGTGACGCCCATTTTTAAGGCGTTTCCGAGGGCAAAAGATTCAATGAGCGGGTAAATATGGTCGCGGATTTGCTGCACCAACTTTTTGAGGTCGTTGCGATCGGCAAATTCTACGTCTTCTTCCCCAAAGTCGAGTTCGAGTTCGACAAGGCTGGCAAAGTGGATGAGTTCTTCGCGGAGTTTCTGGATTTCATGTTTGAACCCGCCGCGCAATTGCCGAATTGCCACATCATGGGCAGCAGCACTTTCCGATGCAATAAGGTCGGCCACGGCTTCGGCCTGGGTGAGGTCCATTTTTCCGTTGAGAAAAGAGCGGAGCGTGAATTCGCCCGGTTCGGCCAGTCGTGCGCCTTTTTCGAGACACAACTGAATGATTTCCTGCAAGATATACGGTGAACCGTGGCAGGAAATCTCAGCCGTATCCTCACCTGTGTACGAGTTCGGAGCTTTGAAAATCGTGATCAGCACCTCATCGAGGATGCGCCCATTCTCTGTGACTATCTTGCCAAAATGTGCGGTGTGACTCGGCTGATTTTCAAGTCTTTTACCCCTGAATATCTTGTCCGCAACAAGGATGGCCTTCGGTCCCGAAAGCCGGATGACCCCAATAGCGCCTATACCCGGCGGCGTGGCCAGTGCAACGATGGTGGAAGATAAATCGGGGAGCTTCATGCTTGATGTGCAGATAAAAATAGAGGGGAATAAAGAATGCTTGATATTTTTCCGCCCAAAATTCGTGCTATTTTATGGAATCCAATCCAATACCCACCGATAATCGCCCGGAATGGCTTCGTTCATTGTCGGAGACGAGTTGGAACTTAGAACTGGTAATCTCGGGTGCGGCCATATTTTTGGCCAGTTACCTGCCCGATGCGGTAGATGCCATGCTTCGCTACTATCTCGAAAATCTGGTGATGGACGAAAATTTCCCCAAAATCATCCTGCCGCTGTTGGTGTACAGTTTTATGAAAGTGGTGGCTTGGTTGTTGATCCTCACCTTTGTGGTGCATTTTGTTATGCGGGCTTTCTGGGCAGGGGTAGTAGGGCTGCATGCGGTTTACACTCAAGGCATTCGATATGAACACTTGCCATGGCAATCGGAATTTTCAAAGGAGCAATTGCGCGAACGTTTTGGGACACTTTCTGATTACATTTTGCGGCTCGACCGGCTCTGCAACCAGGTATTTTCCACGGCTTTTCTAATTGCGTTGATAAGCCTCGGCATTTGCATGGCCTATATTTTTATCTTCTTGGCAATCAATGTATTGCCCGTATTTTTAGGCCCAAAGGCAGGACGGAGGGTCAGCATGATAATTTTAGGCGCGATTATGCTGCTGGTCTTTCTGCCTATTTTTACACAGTGGGCCATGCGTGTTCCCCGATTGGCAGCGTTGCCATGGGTACAGCGGCTGACAAAGTGGTCAGTACATAACGCTTCTTATATGGTAATGCCGCTTGTGTACGGCCCGATGTCGTATATAAACATGACTTTTACTTCGCATATTCCTAAAAAGAAGCTCGTACGGACGATTTTGATTGGGAGCGTCATTGTCATGGGGGGAGTACTGCTTACTTTGACTTCGACCATGCTTCATTTGTCGGGTCGAACCGCATTCACGACACGAGATTTTTATGCCAAAGACCGCGGCCCCAATATGCTCAGTAGCGGTGTTTACGACAATATGAGATCGCCGCAGGATCGGTTGCCGCCTGTTAGCATCCCTTCTGAAATTACGGAAGGGCCCTTTTTAAGGGTATTCGTGGATTACCCTAAAATGCTGGATGCCGCCCTGTCGCAGCGTTGTGCTATGCCTCCTTTGCCGGATTCGATATCAAAACAGCGGAGGCGTGTTCAAATGGACAGCGCGCACATCGCCTGCATGACCGATTTTTTTCGGCTTTCCGTCAATGACTCGATCATTGCGCAGCCCGGCTGGATGTTCCACGAACATCCCGTAGCCGGCTCGCCGGGTGTGGTAGCTTACCTGCCTTCAACAAATTTTAAAAACGGGAAAAACGTGCTGACCGTACTGGTGCCCTCTTCCAAAAAACTCGACTCACTTCGGGTCTATGGTCAAGTGCCTTTTTGGTATGCGCCGAAATGACTACTGTTTTAAATTCTCAATGTATTTTTTCAACCCCTCAGCAATCTCCGTTGCATATTGGCTTTCTTTTCCACCGCCTACAATTGGCTGTTTGTCGGTAGGGCGCAGCGTAGGCAAAATGGCGAGCGGCCCGTCGAGGCCCACGGTTTTGAGCAAAATGGGCATTACGAGGAAGCCTTTGCGCGGGTTGTTTTTCTGAGCGATTTCGGCCAAAAGCGGCACTGCGGGGTTTTTCGCCTCATCGTAAAAATCAGCGCTCAAGAGGGGTAACACGACCTGGCATTCGTCCAATGTTTTGCGAAGCCAGGCCTGCACGTCGCCTTGTCCTACAGCATCAGAAAGGCTC
>JACMMM010000403.1 GCA_014379065.1 Saprospiraceae bacterium | reverse complement strand
GGGGGGAAGGGGGGGCGGGCGGCCAAAACAGCCAGGCAGCTCCCCCGAGGACGAGCAACGCAAGCAGGATACGCAGCGGCGAAGCACCGTTTCCTCCTCCATCTGGCGGAGGGCTTTGGTCGCGCCATTGCTTCATTTTGGCGCTCAGGTCGGAGGCTACAAGTGATTCGCGGGCTTCGCGCTCGAGCCGTTCGTTTGAATTGTAAGGCATGATGTCATTGCAGCGGGGGATTAAATATTGAAAAAATCTTTGAGTTCATGGCTGTTTTCAATCAGTGCCTTGAGTTTTTTGCGGCATTCGGAACATTGGTTCATCGCTACTTGATCGGATGCATAGGCCATTTCGGCAGCGATTTCTTTCATGGAGTAACTCAATTGATAAAGGGAAAGCAATCGTTTACATTTGTCGCCAAGCGAGGCCAGCATTTTCTGAAATACAGCCTGCCGCTCTTGATCGTACATTTCGTCGTCCGTAAATTGCGCTATTTCAGGCTGCTCATTTTTGTCCATCGCCACTATTCTGCCCTGTTTTCTTTGGCGATTAAGCCACTGCCATTTGGCAATGCTGCAAAAAAACGTCTTTAAGGTTGATTCTTCCCGATACTTCCCTTCACGCAAAAGCCGGTCAAAAGTAATAAACGCATCGTGATACAAATCCTCCCCATCGGCCTCGGAGCCACCGTGCTGGGTAGCGTAATGGCGAACCCAGCGCTGCAAGCCCTCATTGCCAAACCACCATTGCAAGGCCAGATCACGCCCTGTACCCCCACCAGCAATGGCGCTGACGATGGCTTGGTCGGTCCACGGTGTTGCTTGGCTCATAATCGGCAATCGGTTCTGATTAGAATCCGTTCGAGCAAATGTAGTTGAAAATAAAGCTTGCAATGTTTGGCACGAGTTTCCCTTTTTGTGTGCCTAGTTTCCAAAACCTAACCTTTGCTTCATCACACTTTCTGCTTTTTCTTTCAAAGGTTCAATGTCAGCAGTGCCCAGTCCCTTTGTTGGGATGGGTTCGTCCCACACGATTCGCACGATGCCCGGGCGCAGTCCTGCACCGTTGGCGGTGATGTGGCGGATGTTTACGATCGTTTGCACCGCCACAGGCGCCCCAGTTTGAATCGCAATTCGGAACGCACCATCAAAGAAAGGGGCGAGGGGCTGATCGCTGTCATTACGGCTGCCTTCTGGGTAAATAAAAATGCTCCAACCTTCGGCCAATTGTTGTTTTAAGGCCACCACACTACGCGCACGGCTCATCGCACTGCTTCGATCCACTACGAGGCACATTTTTTTGACGATAAACCCAAAAACCGGGATTTTCAATAATTCTTGTTTTGCCAAAAAACGGAACACGCCAGGAAAAGCATGGCCGTTGATGATAAAATCAAGGGCGGAACTATGGTTGCCCACTATGACATAACTCTGCTTGGGATCGAGGTGTTCGCTTCCTTCCACTTTCAAACGAACGCCCACCAAGGTCAAAAACAATGGGGTAAAAATGTGGTGCAGGTAGTAGATATTGTTGCGCAAAGCCCGTTCGCCGGGCGTAATAGCCATGTTTATCCCAACAATAGGGAGGCTCAATGTCATTAAAATTAGAAAAAGCGCGGCGGCGTATATAGCCCATATTTTTGCCATGGCGCGAAGGTAGGGACGTGATTTGCGATTTTGGATTATGACTTTACGTTTCTCGATTATTTTGACCCGAAAAATAACGACGATCCCCCTAAACTCTAATCCCTAAACCTTATCTCCTCAACTTAAAATGTCCTTAGAATCCTGCCCCATCCTTGGCGGCGGCAGAAGGGTGTAGCACCTTCGCCCCAACATTTTCTCGATTTCAACTTTGCTCGGAAACCAACCGGGTGCCCTCCATGAGTTGTTCTCATTGGAGACACGGTTTTATTTCCAAAAATTTGATTCTCAACAATTTAAAGCACATGAAAAAACTATTACCCATTCTGTTTTTAAGTCTTTTTGCCACTGGCTCTTTTGCCCAAACCACTCTGCGGGGCACAGTTAGAAATGCCTCCAACGGAGAAGCAATTGTTGGCGCTTCCGTTTCTGTCAAAGCTAAATCAGGCGGTGCTACAACGGATGCCAAAGGGCAGTTCAGTCTTTCAACGGATGCCACTCCGCCCTTCAATATCCTGGTTTATGCTGTCGGACTTGCCCGCCAAGAGTTTGTAGTAGCTGATGCCAACTCGCCTCTTGAAATTAGTCTTTCAGAAAGCCTCTCGGCGCTTAATGAGGTGGTAGTATCAGCCTCGCGCACCGAAGAACGGTTATTGCGCAGTCCTGTAAGCATCGAAAAAATGGATAATGTGGCCGTCCGAAACATCGCGACATTGAGTTATTTCGATGCTACCGCCAATCTAAAGGGTTTGGATATGGTGACGAGCGGCCTGACCTATAAAGTAATCAACACGCGGGGCTTCAACGACACCGGCAACGCTCGTTTCCTCCAACTCATTGACGGCATGGACAACCAATCGGCAGGTCTCGGCTTCACACCCGGCAACCTCTTCGGCCCATCTGACCTTGATGTGGAGAGCGTGGAGCTTATCCCTGGCTCGGCTTCTGCGTTGTGGGGCCCCGTGGCTTTCAACGGGATGCTGCACACCCACACCAAAAATCCTTGGGACCATCAGGGCCTTACAGTACAAACCAAACTTGGCATCAACCATATCAATGATGGCGATTATAATGCGGAACCACTCTACGAAGTTTCGGCACGGTACGGCAAGTCAATAAACAAACACTTCGCGTTTAAAATAAACGCTTCATATTTTGCCGGAAAAGACTGGTATGCAACGGATTACACCGATGTTAACCCCAATACGCCCGCTGCTCAAAAAGGCCCTTACAACCCGGCCCGCAACGCGCTCAACATTTATGGCGACGAAGTAGCAAGCACACTGGACAGCATCGGGGAGGTATCGCGAACAGGCTACACAGAGTATGATTTGACGGAGTACGATGTGTATTCTGTTCGCCTCGGCGGTGCCTTGCATTACCGTATAAACGACGGTTTGGAAGCGATTGCTGCTTTCAATTACAACCAAGGGACAGCCAATTATACCGGCAGCAGTCGGTACTGTCTCAACAATTTTGCGTTCACGCAGCCTCGCCTTGAACTTCGCGGGCGCAATTTTTTTGTACGGGCTTATTCCTCCAGCGAGAATTCGCACGATTCGTACAGCACCCGCAACCTCGGCCAAAAAATTGACCGTACCTGGGTGCGTGACCTCAATGGTAATGTGGTTCCTGAAGCCGATGCGGATAACACCTGGTTCCTGCGGTACGAAACAGCATTCAATGGTGGCGTTTCGGGGGTATCAGGAGGCGACCAACTCGCTGCAAGGGCCTTCGCTGACCAAGGGCGCTTTTTGCCCGGCTCTGCTGATTTTGAGCGTGAAAAAGCCAGACTCATCGCTACCCCTGGGCTGCCTGGCGCTGGAGTTTTGAGCAAAAGCAAACTGTATCATGCAGATGCACAGTACGACTTTACCTCGCTCGTGAAATTTGTGGAATTGCAGGCAGGCGGCAACCTGCGTCGCTACGACATGAACACCGAAGGCACGTTATTCGATGACAAAGACCAAAAGGTAACCATTGACGAGTATGGCGCGTTCGTGCAGGCTTCCAAATCGTTGTTAGACAATAAACTGCGTTTTGTAGGCTCAGTACGTTATGACAAAAATGAAAGCTTTGATGGGAGTTTCACCCCGCGTATTTCGGCGGTGGTGTCACCCTCAGACCGGCACAATTTGCGACTTTCTTACCAAAGTGGTTTCCGCAACCCGACCATCGGAGACCAATATATCAGCCTCAACGTAGGGCCGATTGTGATCCTGGGGGGCGCGCCTGAAAATTCTAGGGGCTGGAATGCCTACGAGAATTCGGTGACCGCAGCTTCTGTGGGCGCATTTTTCCAAGGTTTTCAGCAATCTTTGCAAAGCGGCACGCCATTCCCGGATGCCGTTTTTGCAAACAAAGACAAATTTCAAAAATCGGATGTAGCATTCATCAAACCTGAACGCAACCAGACCTACGAAATTGGGTACAAGGGTTTGCTGACCGACAATCTGGTCGCCGATGTGAATTTTTATTACAGCAAATACACCGATTTCATCATCAACCAGGTCGTCATTCGGCCAAACAACACTACCGTGCTGGGGTCTGACGGTACCATCAATCCAGACATGGTGAATGACTTTTTGAACAATGATGTGCTAGCTTTCCAACTCTACACCAATGCTGCGGATGAGGTCTCTACCAAAGGAGCAACCTTAGGACTAACTTATTTATTCCCAAAGGGTTATCGCTTAAGCGGTAACACAACTTGGAGTGAATTTAGTATTCTGGATGCCAACCCAAACAATATTCCAGCCTTCAACACCCCGCGTTGGAAAACAAATATAGGCCTCTCGAATCTACACGTGACTGACCGCTTTGGGTTCAATGTGGCCTGGCGTTGGCAAGAGTCATTCGAATGGTACGGAACCCTAAACGAGCTGCGCCCCGGCACGGTCGAGGCATATAATTTGATTGATGCTCAAGTTAGTTACCGCTTGCCCAGTATAAAAACAACGCTAAAATTGGGGGCCAGCAACCTCACCAATCAATACATCGTACAAGCCTACGGAAGCCCATCAGTGGGCGGGATATATTATCTTGCACTAACCTACGGCTTGTAGTTTTAGGGGATTTGGTAATGTGCTTATTTGTTGATTTGGTTATTCGAGCACGCAAGCTTAGCCACTCGAATAACCAAATCAACAAATAAGCACATTACCAAATCAACAATTAAGCAATAAAATGCCTCGTCATTTCCTCCTACTCATCCTTTGCATCCTCGCTTACATCTGCGGTGGCACGATTTCCATGCTCATGTCGGTCTATCTGCCCTCCGTGGTCAGAGACCTGCTGGGCAATGCGGACGAAGCCACGATGAGTCGTGTAGGGCCTTACTTAAACGCCGCATATCTCGCCGGCATGACAATAGGTGGACTGGTTGTTGGCTATCTGAGCGACCGTTTTGGGCGGGTAAAGATGTTGGCTGTCTCAGCGGTCGTGTGCGGCGTGTTCACCTTGGCGGCAGTGGGCGCACATGATTGGATATGGGTCGCAGCCGCACGGGCAATGGCGGGCATAGGCGTGTCTGGCATTCTGCTTACCTGTGCAGTGTTAGTATCAGAACGTTGGCCAGCGGATGGCCGAGCAGTGGCGCAGGGCATTTTGGGGGTGGCATTTCCGGTGGGCATTGTGTTGTCGGGTGGATTGAATGTTCTATTCAGTGATTGGCGAGAAGCATTTTCAGTAGGTCTTGCGCCGCTCGTAGTCGCGGTATTGGTGTTGATCTTGTTGAGAGAAACAAAAAAAGAAGCAGGCGAGACAGAAAGCAGATCGCCGCTCAAAGTGCTTCTTCAGCCACCAAACCGTCTTAAACTTATCGTCGGGGCGGTGGTGTACGGTTTTGTGCTCGTGGGCCTTTGGGCGATTTTTTCGTGGATGCCGACTTGGGTAGACAGTCTGATCGGCGGCGGCGAAGGGGCGGGGCAAATGCGCGGTATCACCATGATGATGCTCGGAATGGGCGGAATGGCCGGCACAGGAGTCTCGGGATTTCTGGTCAATCAACTGGGTGTTCGACGCACATTGTTGAGCAATTTTATTGGGACGCTTTTCGTATGTATGCTTCTTTTTTTGTCGAACAATAGTTTTTCACCGCTCGTTTTGGTAGAAACCGCTGTGCTGGCGCTATTTTTTGGAATCAACCAAGGGGCTCTGACTGTGTACGTCACCGAGTTGTTCCCAACCGAAGTACGTGCTACAGGCACAGGTTTTTGTTTCAACATCGGACGGGTATTCACAACCTCTGCCGTATTTTTTGTCGGGTCCTTGGTCGCTGCCCTCGGTGGTTATGCGAATGCAATGCTGGTTTTTTCTGGGGCGTTTGTCATAGCTTGGTTGGTATTGTTTTTTGATAACTGTAATCCGGAACTCCGTTCCGGGGATATTCAATAATTTTCCCGGAACGGAGTTCCGGGATACATTTCACCATGCCGCATATCACCCTTCCCGAACAGTCCCTTGGCATTCGCAGCCTCGCTGAGTACCGCCCTGACACAGGGCAGCACCTCTACGAATTGGCACAGACACTGCTACGCGGCGAATCGTCCCTTTCGGAAGCCGAACGCGAACTGATAGCGGCCTTTGTCTCGTATCGAAACCAATGCACATTCTGTTTTTCGAGTCATGCAGCGGCGTCAAGGTATTTGTTTCAAGATGATGCGCAAGTCGTTGATTTTGTTCTGAACGACTACGAAAACGCTCCCATTTCTGCGAAATTAAAATTACTGCTCAGTATTGCCGCTTGCGTGCAAACGGATGCTCGTACCGTATCAGATGCACTTGTAGCAGAGGCCCGTTCAAACGGTGCCGTAGACCGCGACATTCACGACACTGTGCTCATTGCCGCCACATTCTGCCTTTTCAACCGCTATGTAGATGGGCTGGCGACCATTACTCCGCCCGCCGAAGACGCCGAGACATGGGCTGCCATGGGCGAACGCTTGGGAAAAAATGGCTACGTCGCACCCAAGACGAATCTGAATCTATAAACCGCTTTTATAATCCGTTTACGTATCTCACCCTCACACCTCTCACCAATCATGGCACACATCAATTTAGGCAACGATCTCCCCGGAATAAGAGGTCCCATGGCCTTTAGTCCGCAAACATCTCAACCGCTTAACGACTTCGCCAACGCGCTGCTCGCCACCGATGAGGGCCTCAGTCGAGGCGAGCGAGAACTCATTGGCGCTTATGTTTCACAACTCAACGACTGTCATTTCTGTCAAAACATTCATGGCGCGGTGGCCAGCCATTTTTTGGGAGAAGAAGAAACGGTTGTTGCAGTAAAAACGGATCTGTACCGTGCGCCTATTTCGGAAAAAATGAGGGCCTTGCTCTTCATTGCATTTAGTGTGCAGAAAGGGGGGAAACACGTCACTACCTATCAAGTAGCTGCTGCCCGCGAAGCAGGAGCGACCGACCGCGACATTCACGACACTGTGCTTATTGCAGCAGCCTTCTGTATGTTCAATCGCTATGTGGATGGTCTTGCAACCTGGGCGCCCGACGATCCAGCATTTTACCGGCATCGGGCAGAGAAAGTGGCCGAATTGGGCTATCGGAGCGAACCCACGGGGTATATGCCGGATAAGGAAGTGGAGGGTTGAGAGTTTAGGGTTGAGATCGTTGAGCGAAGCCCCTAAACCCTCAACTCTAAACCTAATAAACGTCAATCCACCATTTTCAACCTCAAAGTCACTGCATAACGATTCGGCTCATCAATGATCTCAAGGTCGTGGTTGTCGGGATAGAGAATCTTGAGGCGCTGACGAACGTTGGCCAGGCCAATTCCCCCGCTACGCGGGTGGCTGGGACGGGGCATTTGCTCTACCTTACTGTTTTCAATATAAAATTCGAGGTCTTCCCCTTGCACAGAAAGGCGTATACGAACATACCCTCCTGAAGTTGCGTGGTTTAGGCCGTGCTTGAAACTGTTTTCCACAAACGGGACGAACATGAGTGGCGCCACCAATTGTTCGCTCACATGCCCTTCCACCACAAAACGGATGTCTGCTTCCTTGGGCTGGCGAAGTCGCTCAAGGTCCAAATAATTGTAGAGATAATGGATCTCCTTGGAAAGATGCACACGCCGCTCATTGCACTCATAAAGCATGTACCGCATTATTTCGGCCAGTTTTAATACGATCTCGGGAGCTTTATCGCTCTTTTTTAGCGTTAGTGCATAAAGATTGTTCAAGGTATTGAACAGAAAATGCGGGTTTATCTGGCTTTTCAGGAAGCGAAGCTCCGACTGCATGGTCTGTGTCAGCAGCACTTGTTTTTCATTCTGATACCGCCACCAATCCATGATGACCCGCAACACAGTAGCTAGTAACGTCACAAAAACATTGCTCAAGTAAATTCTTACCTGCTGATCTACCACGTTGGCCTGATACTCGGGCGAGTCAGCAAAAACGAGGTATAAAACCAATACTTCAATGGGCGTTGCGATGGCGCATGCGGCCAACACGAGCCCAAAATAAATGAATGCGTGTCGGGCTAAATAATTGGGAATCAGGTACAAAAGGTTGAAATAGACCAACCCAGCGAAGAAGAGCGCTTGAAAGGTTTCATTATACAGCGTGATGTTCAAACCGATCCCTTGCCGGAGGCTAGTACCCACCATGGTGCCGTACAAAGCCAGCCAGAACAGCATATGATACACTTGCCGCTGGTTGAGAAAAGCATAAACACGATCGAGAAAGCTGCGGGTTTTCAAAGTTATGTTGATTTGTGGATTTGGTGATTTGTGGATTTGGGTGATGATGGATGTGGGGATTTGCGGCAAAAAAAACATGAGCCTCTGAATGTGTTTGCTTTTTTAGATTAATCAGTGCGCTCAAGGGATAAATAAGGTGGTTATCTCTGGATTCGGGGATTTGCAGATTTGCGGATCTAAATTGGGAGGAGCGTGTTCAGATAACCAAATCAACAAATAACCAAATCAACAATTATCCAGCGTAAAACCAATCATTTCATCCTAATTTTGCGGCCCATATCGCAAACTGATTGGCGAAAACATACTGATATAGAATGGTTTACATCACTCGAATAGAACGCTTCAACGCAGCCCACAAGCTTTGGGTAGAGGACTGGACTGAAGAGCAGAACCGCGAAGTTTTTGGCAAATGCTCCAACAAGAATTGGCACGGCCATAATTACAACCTGCATGTCACCATAAAAGGTCGTCCTGACCCGAAGACTGGTTTTGTAATGGATGTTAAGAAACTGAGCGAGATTATCCGTGAAGAGGTCATTGAACACCTGGACCACAGCAATTTAAACTTGGACGTGTTTTTTATTCCCAAGGGCCTTCAACCTACCACTGAAAATCTTGTTATGTTG
>JACMMM010000402.1 GCA_014379065.1 Saprospiraceae bacterium | reverse complement strand
TCCGGATGCTCCGGACCCAACAATTTTTTACGGAGCGCCATTGATTGCAGATAAAGTGGTTCGGCTTTCTCCATCAAGCCCATATCATTGTATAAAATTGCCAGGTTATTCATGCTCTGGGCGTAGTCAATGTGCTGATCGCCAAACAACTTAAGCCTGATTTCCATCGCTTTTTTGTGATAATGCTCGGCCAATGTGTAGTGCCCCTGGTTCCAGGCAAGTAAGCCCAAACTATTCAAGCTCCCGGCAAAAGGTTTACTTAACTCTCCCTGCGTTTGTTTTCTGATTTTGTGGGCAGCTAAGTAATAGGGTTCTGCCTGCTCATACAAACCCAGATTGCGATAAACCATACCGATGTTTGAATGAACGATAGCAACATCGGCAGGCGGTCCTTTTATCCCTTCATAAATTTGAAGGCAGGATTCGAAAAACGGCAACGCTTCCTGATATTTGCCAGCATAGACATAGTTTCTGCCTTGAAAGTTGAGCGCCTTGGCGTTCTGATAAGATTTTTTACCAAACTTATCCTCTGCCTGCTTGCCGGCAAATTCCAGCACTTGAAAGGCCTGGTCAAAATATTGCTGATCGGTGAGTTTGGCCGCAGAATCAATGAGTATAAAGACTTCTTTCGAAGCACGAAGGCTGTCGGCGTTTTGGGCAAATGCGCCGATACGGATAACAATAAAAACGAAGAGGAGCAAGGTGTTTTTCATTGGAAAAATATTAGGTGCCGTGTCATTGTTTCTGCCCTGCGTGTTCCCTCCACCACTTATCCTACCAATTCCCCTACCAACCTCTCCAGCGTCACCAACGGGTCCTCACATAGCCCCGGATGTACTTTGGAGCTTTGCAGGATTGTGCTGCGGGTAGCGGTGAGCCAGCGAAAGCGGGAAGCGTTGTCCAGCTTCGCGATCGGGGAATCCGGATTTTTTCCGCAACAGATTTCTTCAAAAGCCTGCAGGTGCAAGTTGACTTCTTCCAGGCTCAGATTCGAATCGAGCGCCAGCAGTTTTGCCTCCGGCAAATGCGCGCGCATGCCCAGAAACTTCTTTTCGGGACAGTACAAGATTACCCCGGCATTGACGAATTCTTCGCGCTCTGGCCGGGGCACAATGCGTATCACGGCGTATTCAAACAATCGAAGATCTTGCATACAGGGCCTGTTTTACAAATATTTCGCTGGATTCAAGTCGTATTTGCAGGAATTCCGAGTAGGTATTTCTGACGGTTTCGGCACTTTCAGAGAAGGTGGATGCTATCCACTCCTCCGGTATCAAAGCGACGATGCCGTCTATCACCTGCTTATTCAACAGATGCTTCATGGATTGATCCACCTCTTCGATGCGCGAAGCCTGCCGCAACAGCACATGGTCTTTTATCTGGGTAAAAGGCTTGATGCTTTGCTCCTTCCAGTTTTCCCAGTTGTGATGAAAATACAAGGATGCGCCATGATCAATCAGCCAAAGTTCTTTTTGCCAAAGCAGCATATTGGTATTGCGCGCGGTACGGTCTACATTCATCAGAAACGCATCCAGCCATACGATCTTGGAAGCCAGGAGTGCGTCTGGCTTGACAACGGCAGGATCATAGCTGACAGCGCCGGATAAGTAAGACATACCCAGATTCAATCCGGTGCTGAACTTCAGCAGGTCTTGAATTTCTTCGTCGGCTTCCGCACGGCCATATGCTTCGTTCAGCTCAGCAAAAACAATCTCAGGAAGTTTCAGTCCGGCAACACGGGCCATTTCCCCGCCGAGCAACTCGGCGATCAGTGCTTTGATGCCCTGACCCGCGCCTCGAAATTTGAGTACGTATAAAAAGCCGTCGTCCGCTTCCACAATGGCCGGAAGCGAACCGCCTTCCCGCAATGGGGTCACGTATCTGGTAACAATTACGGTTCTGATTTCCGGTTGCATGGGGCAAAGAAACGGAAATTCACATCCGCTTTACCAATCTAAAAAACCGCCTCAAAAACCAACCCGCCTGAATAATCAGCGCAATAAGATATCCCACCCAAATCCCGTTGGCGTTCCAGCCCTGATGCACGGCGAGCCAGTAGCCAATCGGCAATCCGATGATCCAGAAGGCGACAAAGGAAATGGCCGAGGGCCACACCACGTCATTGAGGGAGCGCAACAGCGACATGCTGGAGGCCTGCAGGGCGTCGGCCATTTGAAAAAGTCCGGCGAAAAACACAAGGGTGGTAGCGATCCCAATTACCGCCGGGTCTTCAATGTACAGCGCAACGATGCTACCTGGAAAAAACAAGAACGAGAAGGTGGGCAGCACCATGATGAGCAATGCCAGCCCGATGGCTGAAACACCCGCCATCCATATCTTTACCCGGCTTTTGTAGGCCAGGGCTTGTCCCACGCGGATCATGCCCGCTGTGGAAACGCCCATGATGGTGACATAAGTGACCGAAACCAGGTTGATGGCAATCTGATGCGCAGCTTGCTCGGTTTTACTGATTTGACCGATGATGATGGTGCCTGCGCCAAAGGCGGCGAATTCCACCATAATCTGCAAAGCCGAGGGGATTCCATAGCGGATAAAGGATTTTGTCTGTGTCCAAACAGCCGCCAGACTCGTGCGACATTCGCGGAAGTACTGGAGGTCTTTTCTCTGCCAAATCACGGCGAATAGCACGAGGGTCATCAGGGCATGGGCAATTCCGGTGTTCATCGCGATGGCATTGATGCCCATTTTGGGCAAACCGAATTTCCCAAAGATGAACAGCCAATTGAGGAACACGTTCAGCACCAACCCGCCGAAGGACAGCACCATCGTTAGCCTGACATACGCAAAGGCATCGGCAAAATTGACCAGGATGGCGAACAGGATGAGCGCGGGAAGGCTGTACACCATGATTTCAAGGTATTCCACGGCCAATACCGTTACTTCCGGGTCTTGTTTCAGCACGTCAAAATTTTGTATTCCCAACCACATCAAGGGGCTTGCGACCAATACAAAAAAACCGCTCAGCCAAATCCCGGCATGCAAGAGTGTGCGTACGCGAACCCCATCGCGCAGTTCGTGGGCTTCGGCGACTGGGGTTGGGATCATGCGCACACCACCCCAGATCAGGAGCATGGACATGACAAATAGTACATTGGCAATCCCATAAGCTGCGAGGGACGTCTCTCCAAGTCGACCGATCATCATGGTGCCGGCTAGCCCCATGAGCATACTGCTGAGTTCGCCCAGCATCAGCGGGAGCGCCAAGTGAAAAGTGCTTTTGAGTTCAGGTCGGAAAAGCCCACCACGCCAGAAGCGGAGGAGTGGGTGGGTTTTTGAAGCGTTGGATAGATTGTTCACGGGACGAAGGACGGGATTCACCCATACAACTCGTAATGAATTTGACTTCGGTCGTATTTCAATTGAAGCATTAAATTGGCCACCGCCTCGTCAATCATGCTGCTCCAGCCGCAGAGATAAAAAGCCACATCGGGGTGTGGAGTAGCATATTGCTCCAAATAGACCTGATGAACATGGCCTTTCCAGCCCGACCAATCTGCTTGTCGCGAAAGCGCAATATCGTAGCGAAAACCCGGGATCGTGCGGGCGAACGCTTCAAATTCATCCCGATAAAGGATGCCGCTTTCTTCGCGTGTCCCAAAAATCAGGTGGATCTTTCGGTGGGGTTTCCCCGAATTTTTCAAGTCCAAAATCATACTTCGGAAAGGCGCGACACCTGTACCTGTACACACAAACACTAAGTCTTTTTCAATGGTTTCGGGCAACACAAATCCGCCGTCAGGGCCTTTGAATTTCAATACAGCACCTTCCTGAACTTGATCAAAAAGGTATTTTGAGCCAAGTCCTTCGGCGGAATTTACAATGCAAAGTTCGAGTTGATTGGAATGGTCTGGAGCATTGGCGATGGAATAGCTGCGCCAACGTTGGAGGCGTTTTTCGCCAATGGGCAAATCCATGGTCACGAATTGACCTGCTTGAAAATCAAAGGATTCCAAGTCCGGCACTTCTACTTGGAAGGTACGGACGTTGGGGGCGATGGTTTCTATCTTTCGGACGATGCCGTCGTGCCAGGTGGTGGGCATTTTAAAAGTTGATTTGAGGAAATGGGGATTTGTTGATTTGGCTATATCAATAAGTCAATAAAACCCAGCAATGGATTTTTTGGGGAAACAACAAGTCGGGAAAAGAGTTGAATAACACTCAAATCAATCCGTATATAACAACATTCCGTTTGAAGAAAAACCGGAGCGCTAGGTTGCCAAATAGCCCTTTGGTTGACCTCATTTGTTCGTGCAATGGAATAAATCCATAGAGATAGCCAATCGAAAAATCAACGGCATACTTTCGCCTTCCTCCCCACAATCTACATCCTATTTCAGCTATGCCATCCAACAGGAAGGGGTTTGCTTTAGGTTGAAAATAGGCCTCCGTCGCTGCATCCAGTGCTGGATCTTCCTCCCGGCGGACACGAAAAGGGAACAAGAAAAAGGAAGGCCGGTCAAAAAAGCCTGCCGATGCGCTCCGATGGTAAGCAAAAGATGGCATTAGCCTGACCGCCACAAATGCATTGGCCCAACTATCCGACTTCTGGCCCCATAGATATTTCGCCCCAATGGGAAGGGTCATCAGCTTGCTTGAATAGGTGACTTTAGCAAGATAATCCGAAGAATCTGATTGGGAGTCTGAGCCAACAAAGCTTTTTACATCCGCTGTAGGCGCGTCAAATTTTTGTTTCCAAAAATAATTTTCGTGGCCAATGCCCAGTGAAAACTCCCAGCTTTTGAATTTATAGGCTCCTACCAGATTGGAATTCACTGAAAAAACCAACCTGGAGCTGGAAAGGCTGCTATCGAGTTTCAACCCAATATCATTTTGGGACGCCCTCGTCAAACCAATACCCACGAGGTCGGCGCCCAAAGAAAACTGCCCGTGTACTTCAAGAAAAGCCAAAATGAGGAGGCTGCAAAGACTACTTTTTTTCATGATAGAAGGATTTTGTTGTCGGGAAAAGCCACTTGTCAATCCATGACGTTGGTCACTGTCACATGGTTGGTAAATTTTGAATCTTAAATACCAAGGGTTTTGCAGTAGCCTTCCCCCAATCCCTCAATCTCCAACTATCCCATTTTCACCCACTTCGCTTTACTTTTCCCACTCGCGATCACTTTTTCTATAAAGCGCATCCCTCGAACGCCATCCTGAATGCTTGGAAAATCTGCGTGTATAGGGTCGGGTTTGTGGCCAGCCTCATAAGCCCGAACGCAATGCGCGAAGTTGCGGTAAATATTGGCGAAGGCCTCCAAATAGCCTTCAGGATGCCCTGCTGGAATACGTGCAGCGGCCTGTGCTTCGGGATAAATTGGCCCGACACCGCCCGTGCGGAACACCTGCATGGGCTTGTCGAGCCATTTGACGATAAGCGAATTGGGTTCCATTTGCCGCCATTCGAGACCGCCTTTTTCTCCGTAAACGCGGATGTTCAGGTTGTTCTCTTCGCCTGCCGCAATCTGGCTGGCATGGAGAATCCCCTTCGCCCCGCCTTCGAAATGGAGCAGCACATTGCCGTCGTCGTCGAGCAAACGACCCGGCACGAAAGTGCTGATGTCGGCACAGAGTTCGGTGATTTTCAGGCCAGTGATGTATTCTG
>JACMMM010000401.1 GCA_014379065.1 Saprospiraceae bacterium | reverse complement strand
GTAGCGCCGATGCTGTGCTGCACTTCAAAGCCCGAGTTGTCTCGTTCCTGGGCCGTAGCCCAAGTCAACCGCACATTATTGTTATCTGAAACAGCATCGAAGCGAAGCATTTCGACGGCTGAGGGTGTCAAAAGCGCTATATTGAGCGTAGTAACCACCCCATGAGAAAGCGTTACCGTGCCGTTCCAGGTTTGATAGCCCGTTTTGCTTATCGTCACATCGTAGTCACCGCTTTCATGGTAACCCGTTTTATACAAACCACCTGCATTGCTGGCCTCGCTTATCGAGATGTCCGGTATCTCTATCCTTGCGCCAAGCAATGGGAGCCCGTCAGAAGCCTTTGTAATTTTGCCTTCCAAATAACAGGCTCGTACATAAGTTGGCTCAAGTATCCAAAGCTCACCGTGGACCCCATTGATATTCGTTATATTGGAAGCCAAAATATTTCCCGAGGGGAGGTAGGGATAAACGCCCCAACAGCCTGAGAAACCATTGCCTTGGTCATCAGGATAGGTATCATAGTTGCCTACCTGGATAAGGTTTTGGGGGCGTGACACGTCCACAATGGTGAACCCGTCTTTAAACCAAGAAGTTATGGCATAATCATCGCGGATGTAGGTGTTGTGGACGATAACGCCAGAGCCAGGGTTACTTTGGATGCGGTCGAGCTCCATGATGTCGCTTAAATCCGAGATATCATACGCTGTGAGGAATGCACTGCTTACTTCGTCCGTTGTAAAAAGATAGTTGCCATTTAACCAAGTGTTGTGTGTGAATGCGTGGGGGGTGGTAAAAGTGGCAAGGGTGTTGGGGTTGTTCTTGTTGGTCATATCCACGATGGAAACATTGCCACTAGTGATGTGGGCAGAATACATCATATCGCTGTCTGCATACCCATCGTGTACGTACTGGCTGCCTGATGGTGCAGCATAAACGCCAACATAAGTCGAGTGGAATGGGTCGGCCAGGTCAAAGATTAATGGCCGTCCTTGATTGCTATTATCACTCAAGTAGCTGCCATATATATACAGGTACCCTTCGGTTTCATCAATATGCAGGCTATGAGCCTTATGCAATAGGCCGTTGATAGCGCCATCACCAAAATAGGCATTATAGGCAGAACCCGGAAGCGAATTTGGCAATTCGGTCAAGTCAGCAATTAATAACCCACCGCCGCCTTCAGAAACGACATAAGCATAATGTTGGTAGGTCTTTACCTCTCGCCAGTCACTGGCATTCCCAGCAATTGCAACAATCTCAGAAGGCGAAGTTGGGTCGGTCACGTTTACTATGCTGAAGCTGTTTTTGCCGCCCACAAGTGCATACTCATTTCCGTCAGCAGCATAGCCCCAAAGATTGGAAAGGGGTTGATAAAAATAAGTGAATGTGCCTTGGTAGTTCACATTGATATTCTGTGCCGGAAGCGTCCAAGCGGATGCTAGCAAAAAAAGCATTAGTAAGAATCGCATAGCCTAAAAAATTGGTTGAAATCTGGCTTTAAGGGTGAAAAAGAACCAAAATTGCTAACCAAGCCACAGTTCTTTCCAGCTTCTTCGACTGCTCACTTTTTTACCCAGCGCACCACCTCATCATCACCGATTTCAGTAATGATGTGCGCATAGTAAACCCCAGCAGGCAGAATGGAGGCATCTATGGGCAAGGCTATTTCTTTTTCGATTTCAAAATCCCAGGATATCCCCATTCGGTAGCCTGTGACATCAAGAATTTCAACGGTGACGTTCATTGGTTTTTCCGAAAAAAGATGGAGGGTGCAACGGTTGGAAGTTGCGTTGGGGAGCATTTCAGCCTGAAAAGCAAGGTTGCGGATTTGAATGGTTTTTACATCGGTGAGCGTTTCTTTCCCATCAAAGTCTATTTGCCGCAGCCGGAAAAAATGCCGACCGGGTGGGAGGTTTTGAACATCGAAACTGTATTCGGAAAGCAGGTCTGAATCGCCTCTCCCCGGCACGAAACCTATTTTTTGCCAATGCCCTGTAGCGCCGATGCTGTGCTGCACTTCAAAACCCTGGTTGTCTCGTTCGGTGGCCGTAGCCCAGGTCAGGCGCGCACCATTGCCTTCTACAACAGCATCAAATCGAAGCATTTCCACCGCTGCCGGGGCCAAGAGCGCTACATTGAGCGTAGTAACCACCCCATGAGAAAGCGTTACCGTGCCGTTCCAGGTTTGATAGCCTGTTTTACTTACTTTCACATCAAAGTCGCCGCTTTCATGCCAGCCTGTTTTGTAAAAGCCGCCAGCATTGCTGGGCACACTAAGCGGCGGGCTGAGCACCTCGATCCTTGCTGCCTGCAAAGGGGTTCCATCAGAGGCTTTTGTGATTTTTCCCTCTAGGTAGCAGGCCCGCACATAGCTTGGGTCAAGTATCCAAAGTTCACCGTCTACCCCATTGATATTCGTTATATTGGAAGCCAAAATATTGCCGGAAGGAAGATATGGATAAACGCCCCAACAGCCTGAAAAACCATTTCCCTGATCGTTAGGGTAGGTATCGTAATTGCCTACCTGGACGAGGTTTTCAGGCCGGGACACATCTACAATGGTAAAACCATCTTTGTACCATGAAGTAATGGCGTAATCATCTTGGATATATGTATTGTGTACAATAGAGCCTGAACCCGGGTTGCTTTGGATACGGCCTACCTCGATGACGTCATCCAAATCCGAGATGTCATAGGCCGTTAGAAACGAGCCGCTTACCTCGTCGGTCGTAAAAAGGTAATTGCCGTTCCGCCAGGTGTTGTGTGGAAATGCATTGGGGGTGGTAAAAGTGGCAAGGGTGTTGGGGCTGTTCTTGTTGGTCATGTCCACGATGGCAACCTTGCCTTCGAAGATATGTGCGGAGTACATGAAATTGCCATCGGCATAGCCATCGTGTACATATTTGCTGGTAAAGGGCGCCGTGTAAACGCCCACGTACACAGGGTTGAATGGGTCGGCCAGGTCAAAAATCAAGGGCCTTCCCAAGTTGCTACTATTGCTCAATTGACTGCCATACACATATAGGAAGCCTTCTGTTTCGTCAACATGCAGGGCATGTGCACTTAACAACAATCCATTGATAGCACCATCACCATAATAGTTGTGATAATCACTTTGAAGCGGCGCGTTGGGCAGTTCGGTCAAATCAACAATAAAAACTCCGCCTCCGCCCTCAGACACGGAATAAGCATAATTTTGGTAGGTTTTTATCTCCCGCCAATCACTACTAGGCACCGAAAGCTGTACAATATGGGTAGGGGCACTGGGATTGGTCACGTCCTCAATGCTGAAGCCGTTGCGGGTTCCGACGAGTGCATACTCATTTCCATCGGAGGCGTAGCCCCAAAGGTTGGCAAGCTTTTGATTGCCATAAGTCATCTTGCCAAGAAAGCTTACGTTGATGTTCTGGGAAGAAAGCGTGCAAGCACACGCTAACGAAATGGAAAGTAGTAAGTACCGCATAGCCTAAAAAAATGTTCCACAAAATAAAGGAAAAACAGCGGCTTTCAGCTTAAAATTCCTCAATTCTTTTCCAATCTCCATTCCCAAATCTTCCCGTCTTCTATGTCAATATGTTCATCAATGAATTGAAAACCAATCTTTTGGAGCAAATGATTGGAAGCATTTTTTTCAGCCAGCGTGTGCGCCGTCACAAGTTTCACCGATTCGTGCACAAATGCATTTTCCACCAAAGCGCGGGCCGCCTCAGTTGCCAGGCCCTGGCCTTGATAAAGCTCGGCAATCTCGTAACCGATTTCAACTTCGCCCGCGATGCTCGGCGTACCTTTGTAGCCGCAAGTACCGATGAGCCGCACGTCTCGACGATGCACAATGAGGAAGTTCCACCAACCCAGGTCAGCCTCATGTTCGCGCAAAAAATCGCGCATCCAGATCATTGCCTCTGGGAAGTGCAGCCAATGTTCGGCAAAATCAACCCCGCCCAACAATGCCGAAAGCGTTGGCCAATCTTCGTCCGCAATGGCTTCGAGCATGGGCAAATTGGCAGGGACCAGAAAAAGACGTTCGGTTTGTAACATGATGCGGCAAGTTTCAGGAAGTTTTTTCAAATGACGATGAACAAACTAATTCAAAATTCCATCCGCGAGAGCATCGCTGTCAAACAGGCCATTTTGGCCGACGATGCTTTTTTGCAAAAAATAGAACAGGCCGCACAAATGCTTGTCAACGCCTTTCGCAACGAAGGCAAAGCCCTTTTCTGCGGCAATGGCGGCAGCGCAGCCGATGCCCAGCACATCGCTGCAGAACTTTCCGGGCGTTTTTATACCGACCGACCACCGCTCTACGCCGAAGCCCTGCACGTCAATTCGTCCTATTTAACCGCTGTAGCCAATGATTATGGCTACGATGCTGTATTCGCCCGAATGGTACAGGCAGCAGGACAATCAGGCGATATTCTCGTGGCACTCAGCACCTCTGGCAATTCACCCAATATCTTGAAAGCCATTGAGATGGCCAAAGAAAAAGGAATGGTCATTATTGGTTTTACGGGCGAAACGGGTGGCAAAATGGCCACGCTTTGCGATGTGCTGTTGAATGTTCCCTCTACGGATACGCCGCGCGTTCAGGAAGCGCATATTATGCTGGGGCATATCTTGTGTCAGCACGTAGAAGTGACACTTTTTTAAAAAGTGTCACTTCTGTCTCCCCCACCCCGCCCTCTTTTTACTGATTAAAAGCCACGGTGCCACCGCGCCATAATAAACCGCCATTAGCGGGTCGAACAAGGGTATTCGCCACCATAATCCCGGCTCGCGCAACACGCGCAAGATTTTTCCAAAAACAAAAAGGATGGAAAAAAGCCGCAGCAGGAAAATCCCCACGACGATCATGGGGTTGAATCTCGCCAAAATCAGCACTGCAAACAGGAAATAAAACCCGGCGTGCGAAAACCCTAGTATTCCCAATATGATTTTATGGGGCCAACGATAAACCGAGCCTGCGGCCAAATGCCGCTGTTTCTGTCGAAGCCAAGCAGACCAATTCTTCGGAGCATCGGAATATACAAACGACTCAGGTTCAAGGCAAATAGCCGTATTACGAGCTGTCGCAGCTGCATTCACGAGCAAATCGTCGTCGCCGGAAGGGATTTGTAAATGACTGATAAACCCCCCTACCCTATCAAAAATTTGCCGTTTGAAGGCCAGATTGCGGCCTACACCCATGTAGGGCATGCCCACCAGTGCAAAGGAAAAATACTGTGCTGCAACGAAGGCAGTTTCGTAGCGCGACCAAAGGCTAAATTGGGTCTCCTTCTTGGCGTATTCGTCAGGTGATACTAATCCTTTATTTTTCTTGGCGTACTCGTCAGACGGCTTTGAGCCGTCAGACGAGGGGACTGCTGTGGTCTGACGACTCAAAGTCGTCTGACCACTATTTGAGGCTGCAAAATTTGGCCCATATCCCAGCACGATTTCAGTTTCAGGTTTCGCCGTCAGTGCCGCCGCTATGTGCGCAAGCCAGTGCGGGCTGGCAGGTTGGCAATCGGCATCAGTGAGTAGGAGATGATCGTATTTGGCCGCAGCAATGCCTTGAGAAAGTGCGTATTTTTTCCCGGGTGAAGTTTTTTCGGCAATTCGGACCACCCGCATCACCCCGAGATTTTTTTCCTGAAAAGATTGGAGCACAGCGGGCGTTTCGTCTTTCGAAGCATCGTCCACCACGAGCAATTCCCAGGGCGCGTCAAATTGTTGCGCTAAAACAGCAGGTAAGTAGTGGCGCAAGTTTTCGGCTTCGTTGCGGGCGCAAATGATAATGGAAATGGGGGATTTGGGGATTTGGAGATTTGGGGATTTGAGTGCGCGTGACCTAAATCCCATTTTCCCAAAAACCAAGCACCACACCACCAACTGCAAAATGCCAGCCAAGACGTAAAGCCACAGAAGGATTTGCCCTAAAACGGGGTTTAATACAAAGGAATTTACCAAAACAAATGAAAATAAAAACGACTGGGCCTGCTCAGATTAGAGGTGTGCAAGCCCAGTTAGATATATGTCTTGTGGTTTTCAAATTTTCACAAAAGGTATCACTTGGTTTCGACCATCAAATCGAATCTGAAGCCAATAATTGCCTGCGGGCAATGCCCCAATATCCTGCGCCCAAGAATGTTCGCCTGCCTTGATCTGTTGACCCTTTATCAACGTATGCACTTGTTTGCCACTCCCATCGGTCACAAAAGCGGTCAGGTTGGCTTCTAGGACCATTTTTATATTCCATTGCAAGATTTGTCCCACTGGATTAGGAGATACTGTTGCGGCAAACGCTTGCGGCACATTAGCCGATGGCATATCGCGGTAAATGGTGAGCCGACGCACCACATGAGTCTGGGTTTGATTGGTGATTACCGGATAGTTAAAGTCAAAATAGATGGCGGCATCATTTTTCAGTGTATCACCTACTGTCGTGCTTTCCTTGGCACGAATGGAAAACAGCACAAAGCCGTGGGAGGCTCGTTCGTTTGTTGTGCTGTCAGGCAACAAAATATTGTCAAATTGCCAAGATATCACACCTGGGTCGTAAGCATTCATTTTAAAAGGGTGGCTGGCAGTGATGGTTCGGAGCGAAGCCCAATCCAACAAAGGTGAAAGCGTGTCCACCACCACGACCCGGAACGCGGTATCGGTGCCCGTATTTTGGAACCGGATTAGATAGCTAAGTTCCTTGTTCGCCAAAGGCAATTCACCATTCGGAGCGACGGTATAGGCCGTTTTATCATTGGGATCCAAGCTGTTGGTGATGGTCGTGATCAGTCGTGTTATATGATTGTCCAAATTGACATCAGTGTAAGGCCCCTGAATACCAGCACCTGTTATCACCTGTTGGCCAGTTATGGAAGGGTCAGGCGGCAGGTGCATCGTTATATGAAAAACCAAGTCCGTGAACGGGGGAATTTCGGGCAAGAGAAACAGCAGCTCGCCCCCCTGCACGCCGGATGGGCTAGGGGTAGCGCTCAGGTAAGAAATCAAAGATTCTGGATAGTTGAAATACAGGGTTGTTCCCCCAGCCACCGTGACCGTTCCAAGGTTGCGCACAGTAATGGTATAGTAGGCAACAAAACCAGGACGAAGGTTGGTACCCGTCACCGTGACAGACAAATCTTTGGTTGGCACCGGCACAAATCCAGCAGTGAAGGAGCTTGTATTATTCAGATGCGTTGTAATGGTTGGCGGTTGGAAGCAAGTACCTGTCAGTGTGTAGGTAGGCGGAGTAAATGCTACGGAGTAGTTACCCGGCGGAAGTATGCGCCTAAGCATCCCCTGTGCATCGGAAACGGCCAAATAATTGCCGGGTTGGAAGACAAAAGTTTGACCCGGAATTGGAACATCGCTGGCATCACGCACACAGTTTTGATTTTCGTCCAAGAATGCCTCCCCTTGCACGATGCCAAATTCGGCGTCCATGAGGGAATCCAGGATGGGCATCAGAGCCGTGCGCATGGGTGGAGATAAAATTGCATTCGAGCTGCTTTCTGCCGAGGCAGAATACAAGTAGCCATCCTTTACCGCGTATGTTTTCCGAGATTTCCAGTCGGTATCAAAAAAATTGATGCCACTCAGGCCCAAATTATTGGACACATAGGTGCGCCCACCAGAAGAAATGACCAGCAGGGAATCAATATGGTGGAAAGAAAGGTCATAGTTTGAGAAGTCGAACAAATGAATAAAAGAAACGCCTGCGTCCAAACTGATATAGCTTTGTCCGTTCATTTTATCTACTATCAGCAATCGCCCCTTTTGATAAAAAATTTCGAAGACAGCGTTCTGAGTATTCGCAACAGGGTGGGCAAGCGGTGTCGAGTGCCAAGTTTGCCCTACATTATAGCTGAAGTGCAATTGCTTGTTATGTACGATAAAAATAGAATCACCTTTAGCCACCATGCTGGTGGACGCTGGTGCTCCCGGCACTAGTGACCAAGTTACACCCGCATCTGTGGAGCGGAAAACACCTGCACCAGAAGATTCCCTGATATTGTACAGATTCTCGCCATCAATGTCTGCCTTTACTTGAATCAGCGGGTTGGTTGTCAGGATTTGTGTCCAGGAATCGCCTCCATCGGCGGAGCGGTAGAGTATGGATTCGCAGCAGTATTTGTTGCTGACAAACAGAAATCCCTTTGCTTCGACCACTGATTCCCAACGGTAGATATCCACTGGCAACCCTTGTGGTTGGTAGGGAACCCAAATATTGTTTTCCAGTCTGCCCAAGAATCCTTGCTGCATCCAAAATTTGTCTCCATAATGGTAAAGCGAACCGGATGCTGGTGGGTATTCCCCTTGTGGGAAATGCCAGGTAGCCCCATTATCGTCTGATTGTATAGGAGTTTTTGACAGCAAGAACAAACTGTTGCCAACGGAGGCAAAATCCCGAATCGGATATTGAGCATAATAATTGCTTGCGTCGTAGGTACTGGGGCAAAACATCGTCATCGTAACATTGGTCGGTTGACTGACTGTGGCCCTGTATAGTGCCCCCTCATTGTTGTAATAATGAAAATGCCCATTATGGACAAGGGCCGCATTTAGCGTGAAAGGCAACGCAGAAAATTGGAAATTGCCAGAAGTCAAAGGATTAGTTTTGGAGAACACCTTCCCTGACTTGGCAACAATGTAGAGCGTAGTGCCATCATAATGGCCAGATATCAAATCCTCGGTAAAGCTCACTCCCAAGTTAATGGAAGTCACGTTTGCAAAATCAGGGGTTTGCGAAGCATAGACTACCGTAGCATCTTCGCACAACATCAGAAACCAACCATTCGCATACATTATTTTGTTGGACTGGCGACTTGTGAACAAGAGATGTGTCCAAGCCTGCCAAGTCGCGCCTTTGTCTGCAGAATAAAAACGCTTGTAATATTTCTGCGGCCAAGCCTCCAGCCGATAATTGAAAAACAGAATCCCACCTGCCTGTTCCAGATGTTCTGGATAGAAATACTGGGCGTTGGGGTCACCCTGATTGTAAGGCTCCGTTTTTGTGAATACTTCTGTAAATGTAGCGCCGCCATTTTTAGAATAATACCCCTTGATGAATTGGTTAGGGTAGGCCAGTTTTTCTGTAAAAGCAAAAAGCGTGTCACCTTTAGCCAGGATGTTTACCACCTTTTTGAGATTAAAATAACTCACCATCGTCCAGTGCGCTCCATTATCGGCACTTTTGAACAACTGGATTTGTGCATACTGATCTTGCGGGTCGGGGAAAAGGGCAAAAAGGTTGCTACCCACCTTTACAATCTCTTTGATATGCTGAGAAAAAGAGGGTGTTGATTCGGTGCTGACTGCAATTTCTGGAAATGGGTCATTTTGAGCAGCGACAAATCCGTTAATTGAGCAAAGGAGGAGCAGGGAAAATAAAGATGGACGCATAAAGGTTAATCGTTTTAAGAGAGATGCTGGGCTGTAACATTCTGCTGCTTTATATGCGCATTCTTTCACATTATACTTTCACCCCTTCTACTTTCCCCGTCTTCCGACTTTTTTCTGCCATGAAACCCATCACATGGCTTTCTATAGAGGCGTCAATCGTGGAAGTAAGCAGTTCGGGCTTGCGCTGGGAAACGGCTTGGAGCCAGTTTCGCACCAAACGCCAGTCGCCACCACCGTGACCGTCGCCGCTGGAATTGTCGTACACAGTGCTTTTTCCCGTCCGAAAATCCGTCAGCGTGAACGTATCCATGTCACCCACGATGTCGCCCATGCTGCCCATCACGCGAGTGCGGCGACCCTCGTAGGATGTGAAGGCCTCCATCGAAAAATTGGCCGTGGTGCCGCCTTCAAATTCCATCGAAGCGATGTAGTGGTCTTCCTGATTGTTGTCCATGCGGTAGACACAGCGACCGTAATTGGTCGTGCGGAGTTTTTCCAAAATATAGTCGCCATGTTTCTCCTTTTCCTCTGGCAAATCAAAAACATGGGTACGTTGGCGATTGCGGTGGTATATTTTCATGGCAGAATATGGACAGCTGCTTTCGACTGCGCAACCATTCATACAGCGGTCCGTGCTTCCTTCCGGGGCGTTTTCTTTCCTGAACCATTTGATGCTGCCCATGGCCACAATTTTCTTGCAGGGCTTGCCAATGAGCCAACGAAGAATGTCGAGGTCATGGCAACTTTTGGCCAGGATAATGGGTGTGGTGGCAAAGCGGTCGTGCCAGTTGCCGCGCACATAACTGTGACTCATGTGGATATGTTCGATGGGCTCCATGTGCTGCATGCTCACGATTTGGCCAATGGTTCCGGCTTGCATCAGTTCGCGAAGTTTTTCAAAATAAGGCGCATACCGCAGCACATGGCACACAGCCACAATGCGCCCGGTTTTCTTGGCCAATGCGAGGATGTCGCGGCATTCTTTTTCGGAAGGCGAAATGGGTTTTTCCAACAGCACGTCGTAGCCCAATTTGAGGGCTGCCATGCAAGGGCCGTAGTGCAAGTTATCGGGCGTGGTAATAAGCACCGCGTCTGCAAATTTTGGACGTTGGAAAACATGCTCCCAAGTCGTAAACCGCTTGGATTCTTCGATCTTATGTTTTTCAGTATAGCGTTCGTTGCGCAACGGAATCGGTTCAGCTACGCCCACCACATCCAATTCCTCCGGGTACGAAAGGGCGTAGTTGCCATACACATTGCCCCGGTTGCCCGCGCCAATCGTGACGACCGTAATAGGCTTTGCTGGCTTTTGGTAGCGCGGATTTTCCTCCGTGAGCAACGGGATTTTAAAAACCTCTTCTTCGGTGGAAAAGCCTGTCAGAACCGCTGCGCCTGTGGCAGCACCCAGGGTTTTTAAGAGTTGGCGACGAGAAATAGGCATGCTGTGAAGTGATAGAGTGATGAAGTGATAAAGTGATACCCGGCATCGTGTAAGGCTATGGCGGATAAAAGGCGACCGAAAGGTAATAATTCAAACAAAAAACGCCTCTCAGGAAAAACCGGAGAGGCGTTTTTGGGGACGTTGGACATTGGACGTTGGACATTGGACGTTGGATTCTGGACATTGGATTCTGGACATTGGATGAAACCGATTTGTGGTCTAGACGGTAACAAGTCCAACGTCCAGAGTCCAATGTCCAACATCCAAAGTCTACTTGAGCGCAAAACGTATGGGCAGCGTGAAGCGCACTTTCACTGGATGCCCGTTGGCTTCACCAGGGCTCCATTTTGGCATGGATTTCACCACCCGTGTGGCTTCATTCCCCAAAATGCTACCGCCCGCCGGGGTTTTCACAACGGCAATATCGCTGATGTTGCCGTCTTTTCCCACCACAAAAGTCAGCACTACTTGCCCTTGGGTGCCCGCTTCTTTTGCCATTTCTGGGTAGGTAATATGCTTGTAAATCCACTTGAACATTTCCCCTTCACCACCCGGGAAACTTGGCATCTTGTTTAGTGTAAACGGATCAACAGGCTCATCATCGGCAGGTTTTGGCGTTTCGACGATGCCTAAACCTGCACTGGGAGGATCGAGCGAGGGTGGATCTTCACTGGTTCCTGCTACTGTTTCACTCCCCACTTGGCGGGGATCTTCCAGCACAGTTTGCACTTCTACCGGCTTTTCTTCCGGCACCTCGTCATCGGGGGCCACCACCGGCGGAGTGTAGGCAATGGCTGGTTTGGGTGGTGGCTGTGGGGTGTTCAGTACAGGTGGAGGAGTTTCCAATTTAACCTCTGTGAGCGTAAGTACACACCCGGGGTCTTTGGATACCTCTTCAGGCACAATGCTTGAAAATGCCGCCAAAATACGCGGCAACACCATGAAAAAGGCAATCAGCAAAAGGCCGATGCCCAAGGCGCGGCCTAAAGTAGCGGGATACTCACGGCGAAGTTGATACGCGCCATAAGCGCGGTTTCGGTTGGCGAAAACGATGTCCAGTGCGTCGCGTTGCGACACAGATTCATGAGTAGTCATGGCACAAAATTTTAAGTGTGAAAAAAGGGGGTTTTGAGGTTTTGGTTGGCCGACCGTTTGAATGTAAGATGCTGGTGATGAGGGTTTTGGTGGGTGGGAGTTGGTTTTTTTATCTGCCTATCCGCTTATTGTACAGCAAAGCGAATAGGCAGATTTTTTTATTCAAAACGCTTTACCTCTTCCGCTGAAATCTCCATGACGCAGTAATATCGAACCTGGCAAATTGCCATCTCATCCAGCGCATCCACCAGGTTTTTGTAACGCGCACTGTTGGCTGGCTTGATGATGACGTTGAGCTGCGAGCCTTGCAATTCTGCGCCTGTTTTCGAGTCAGTGTACTTTTGAAGTCCGAACTGGGTTTCTACTTTCTCTTTTTTGCGCAAAATGACTTGTCGCAGGCCATCAGCATCGAAAGTGGTCGAGTCCATTTTTTCAATATCTAACCCTTCGTACCAATAGACTTTGTCGTCCGCACCGAGCAGGAATGTGAGCACTTTAGACTGCTTTATAGGCTCGGTCGTCCCATCGTCCTTTGGCATCACAAGCGGCATGACACTGGGCTTGGCCAATGCTGTGGTGAGCATAAAAAAAGTGATGAGCAAAAACCCCAAATCTACCATTGGGGTGAAGTCAATGCGTGTGGACATGCGGTGGGAGCGCGGTTTGCCACGAGCGACATTACTTTGAGCGGAAGCTTGGAAATCTGCCATGGTGAGAGCGTTTAGTGTGTGATCGTTTGAGGGTAAGATGTTGATTATGAATATTTTGGTGCGTGGACTTGGTGTTTTTTTTAAGACTTTTACAGATTATCAACATAAGTCATCCCGAATTTTTCGAAACGGTGCGTAGCACCCAAAACGTCGGTAGAAACGTCGATTTCAAGTGTTTTGGAGGTGCGTAGCACCGAAACATGTACTCGTTCAAGCCGTGTAGAAAAAGCAAAAGCGGTGTCAGCGTTGCCGCCGATACCGCTTTTGAAAAAAGATTTAAAATGAGGTTTTGCTACTCGAGTTTGAACTTGAAAGGTAGTGTGTAGCGCACTTTCACCGGGTGGCCGTTGGCTTCACCGGCACTCCACTTGGGCATTTTTTCCACCGTAGATTTTACAGATTTGCCGCAGCCTCCACCGATGTCTTTTACTATGTTGACATCGCTGATGCTACCGTCCTTGCCCACCACAAAAGTGAGTACTACTTGACCTGAAATGCCGCTTTCTTTGGCCATTTCGGGATACACCACGTTTTTGTTGAGCCATTTGTACATCTCCTGCAAACCTCCTGGGAAGCTCGGCTCCTTTTGGATATCGAACATCTCATAGGTTTTTTCCTCCACTTTAGGTGCTTCGATCACCGGATCCAGCGTCGGGTTCTCGTCCACTGCAGGTGGGGCTTCGTCGTTGCCCTGTTTATCCTCCGTACCGATATCCTCCTTCTTGTCGAGGATTTCCTCCACTGCTTTTTGCTCCTCTTCTACTACCTCTTCGTCCTTTTTGATGACGGGAGGTACGAATTTAACCGTCGAGCGCGTGGGCGGTGGCGGTGTGGGCGGTGGCGGCGGTGGCGGCGGCGGCGGATTGTTCGGGTCAATATCCGGTGGTGGGCCGAGGGTGATTTCCACGTCCACCGGTTTTTCCTTTGGGAGCAACCCACTCACGGCTTGCAGGATGATCGGGAGCGCAAAAAAGAGGATAATCAACCCCAGACCTATACCAAGTGCACGACCTAAATACCTTGGGTAGTCGCGACGGAGCTGGTAAGCCCCATAAGCCTTATTTCGGTCGGCAAAGATGATATCCAGCATGTCCCGATAACCCGTTGTGCTTTTTTCGTCTGCCATAGTTTTTTTATTTTTCCTTTAAAATTTTTGACTTTAGGCGGATCCAGTTCATTTAGTAGCCGCGTCAACTTGTTCTTCCACATTGAATTTCAGACCACCCGCAGGGTTTTTGATAAACGTCTCTTCGAGTGGCGATATATCAAGGATCACGTAATAACGCACCTTGCAAATAGCCATTTCATCAAGGGCGTCTACGAGGTTTTTGTAACGCGCATCCTTCGTTGCCTTGATAATAACGTTGATGTACGAGCCATCGGTATGCTCCTCTTCCACCCCTTCCTTGTTCTTCTTCTTATACGTTTCCGTCTGAAATTGCGTCTTCACTTTGTCCATCTTGTTCAAGATGACTTTGCGTACGCCCTCTGCGGAATAGTCTGTAGAATCAAGTTTGGCGTCGGTGATGCCTTCGTACCAGTAAACCTTGTCGTTGGCGCCCAGCAAAAGCGTGAGCACTTTTGATTCTTTAACTGGTTCGACATCCTCCTTCTTGATGTCTTTTTCAGGCATCACGAGTGCCATAATTTGTGGTTTGGCGAGTGTCGTGGTGAGCATGAAGAATGTGATGAGCAGGAAACCCAAGTCCACCATCGGCGTAAAATCTATGCGCGTGGACATTTTTTTGGATCTGACCTTCCCACCTTTCTTATGACCACCACCACCGTCTTGAGCTATTTCAGCCATGTCGCTGTTGCTTTTTTTGAGTTAAAAAGAAGTTTGAAAGCGGCGTCAAGCAGTTTGTTTACTGCTACTGCCAACTGCCACTGCAAACTGTTTACTTCTTCTCTGCCTTGCCCTCCATGCTCGTGATCAGGTTGAACTTGTTGACGTTTATGTCCGTCAACGTGTTGATCACCCTTTGCACAGCGGGGTAAGGAGTGTCCTTGTCGGCCTTTACGATCATCACATATTCCTCTTTCACTTTTCCGTCTTGCTTCATACGGAATTGAGCGAGCCGGGCATTGTGAATCCAGTCAGCCAATTCGCTCTTGTTGATATCCGAAGTATCCACTGGGATACCAGGCTGGGGGAAGGTCGCGCGCTCGCTGGGTGTGAGGTTAATATACTTTTTGAGCTGGCTATGAGCCAACCCGAAGCTGCCCATGTTTCCGAACTTAAGTTTTTCCTCATCGTTCAAGCCAAGGCTGTATCGGTTGCTGACATCATTAATCAGGCTCATCCGCGTGTGTTGACCAGTCATGTCGAGAAAGATTTTGCCATCCTTCGCGATCAATATGGTAAGCGTGCCCGCATCAGGCAATTTTGTTTCGGATATGGACGAAGGTGTATCAATCACCACGGTCTCCGCTGGCTTCGTCTTTGCGGTGAGCATGAAGAAGGTGAGCAAGAGAAACGCCACGTCGCACATGGCCGTCATATCTATGAATGGTGCTTTTCGCGCCGGTTTGTGCTTAGGCATATTTCTTTAGTTTAGTGTCCTTTTGTTGCAAACGTCTGCGTGAGGCTGTAGCCTGCTTCGTCAATGCGGTAGGTCAAGGTGTCAATACGAGCCGTGAAAAAGTTGTAGGCAATAATGGCTAGAGCCGAAGTGCCAATACCCAATGCTGTATTGATAAGTGCCTCAGAAATACCTGTTGCGAGGGCTGTTGAGTCTGGAGCACCTGCATTTGCAAGCGCTGCAAATGAACGAATCATACCTAGTACCGTTCCCAAAAGGCCCAACAAGGTGGCGATAGAAGCGATGGTAGCCAGAATGTTGAGGTTTTTTTCCAACATCGGAAGTTCCAGCGTCGTGGCTTCTTCCACCTCTTTTTGGATAGCGATCACCTTCTCATCTTTTTCCATGCCCGTCACTTTTTCCATTTCAGCATACTTTTGAAGGCCAGCACGCACTACATTAGCCACGGCGCCTTTTTGTCTATCGCAAGCAGCGGTAGCGCCACTGATGTCGCCACGGTCCAGAAAGCCTTTTATCCCGCGCACAAATGAGTCAATATTTCCGGCGCCACTGGCTTTACCAAGCGTAATGAAACGCTCGATGACGAAGACGACAACTGTAAATAAGGCAGTGAGAAGCAAAGGCACGATAAGGCCGCCTTTGTAGATAGTACCAGCGATATTCCCGTTTTTGGGATCTAAAGCGGGGTTGCCATTTGGGTGTTCAGGATCTGCTACGAAGTTGCCTGGCGCGCCGAACACGAATTTCCAGATGCAAAAAGAGACAATTAACAATGCAAGGATCACGATGTAGGGAAACCATGCGCCTGCGCCGCTTTGTTGTTGTGCTTGAGTGGGTTTTGCTGCTGACATGCTGCTTTTAATTTTGTGAATGAATGATTTAAGTTTGACAGGCCTTAAGATTCCGGGCGCAGCGCAATCCCATTTGCAACTTGGTTTATTTGTCCTCTAAAACCCCGTCGCTGACATAGATGCGTAGACAGTAAAAGATGGTGTGAGCAAGACAAAAAAAACTTCGCAGCGACTTAGGAAACGCTTCGACCAAAACATAAGGCTAATTTTCGAGGGGTGAAAATAGTGTAAGGAGTACAATTACAACCAAGACCTTTTTAAAATTCCTCTTCGTACTGCCCTCATTGCGCAATTTTTGCTTTGAAAATGTCCGCTTTTTGCAAATTTTAAAGCCGAAAAGTAAGGTTTCAATTGCGGAATGAGGGGAGAGGCAGGTTTTTGGTCTCGAAAAAATTACAAAAAAAAAATACTCAAAGCGGATGTTTTGGGTGTTTAAACGGAGCAACAGGCCAAAATCTTGGGCAAAAAAACAAGGACACCCACCACAACCGCACCCATCGCCGCCAACAAAACTGCCGCCGCCGCCACATCTTTGGCTTTGCCCGCCAGTGGATGAATGCCGGGAGAGACCAAATCTGTAAGGTGTTCGATGGCTGTGTTCACCGCTTCGAGACTCAACACCAACAAGATGCATAACGTCACGGCGATCCATTCCGTCCGGGAGATTTGGAAATAAAAACCTGCGGCTACGACGACCGCCAGCGCCACTAAATGAATACGGGCATTGGGCTGGCTTTGGAACAAATGGAGCAGGCCCCGAAAGGCGTAGCGAAAACTGGCAGCTCTTTTTTGTAGGCTCATTTTTTGAAAATGTGTCGAGCAAAGATAAAACTGATGCACTTGAAAATTACTGTTTCGATGCAGGCTTGGATTTTGGGGAAGGTATTTTTACCTTTGCGACCCGCTTGACCGCTTCACCCGCCGAAGCCCTTTAGGGCGAAGGAGGGCAGATTGAAAAGTTGAAGAAAAAAACCGCCGTCACGTTTCGTGGCCAAGGTTTTGAAAAAACAAACCCGTTCACCCGCCGTAGCCCTTTAGGGCGAAGGAGGGCATTGACAATTTGAAGAAGAAACAAACCCGCTTGACCGCCATAACCGATTTAGGGCGAAGGAGGTTGAGGGAAGAAACGAACCCGCCGTCACCCTAAAGGGCTATGGCGGGTAAAGGAGAGATGTCCGAGTGGTTTAAGGAGCACGCCTGGAAAGTGTGTATACGCCAAAAGTGTATCCGGGGTTCGAATCCCCGTCTCTCCGCTTTAACCGCCATAGCCCACAGCCCGAAGGGCAAGGGCGAAGGCGGTTCGTTTTAGTAACCATTAACCAAAGGCCCCATGAAACAACCAACATGTCAGCCAATGAAAACACGACAGAAAACACCTTCGCTCCGTTTTACTATGTTTAAGTCTTGTCTTGCAGCGACGGCCAATTATACACTGGATGCACGAGCAATTTGAAAGAACGATTCAACCGGCATCAAAAAGGTTGGGTAGATGTCACAAAAGACCGAAGACCAGTAAAACTGAAATGGTGTTGCGCATTCCCTGAACGCACCAGAGCATTTGAGTTTGAACAATATTTAAAAACTGGATCGGGAAGGGCTTTTTTGAAGAAACATTTGTTGCCAAAATAAACCCACTTTCGCACCACCTGTGGCGAAAATTTGAATAAAGTAACGAACCCGCCTACGCCCCTTGCCCTTCGGGCGGCGGCGCTTCGGCGGGTAAAGGAGAGATGGCAGAGTTGGTTTAATGCACCTGATTCGAAATCAGACGTACTGTCAAAGGT
>JACMMM010000400.1 GCA_014379065.1 Saprospiraceae bacterium | reverse complement strand
TCAAAATCATCAAAGGAAGCGGTAGGCCTCAAAGGCCATCGAAAATTAACGGCATCTATGCTCAAGTTCGGTTCACGGTAAATCCCGGATTTTCGGAACTGTGCGATATTCTTCTCCCTTTCCTGTTTAAGGTGTTCCTCTTGTTCCCGGCTGATGCAGGAACGATTGGTGGAATGGTTTTGTGGAATGGTTTGGGCGGCAAGCCCAGTAAATAAAAAGATAGCGAGAATTGCCGCAAAAAGAGACTGGGACAATTGAAGTTGCGGTTTCATTTTTAAAAAAAATTGATGGTGAGTTCAAGGATGATTTGTCGATTGGCGAAATGTTTATCGTGCCACTACCACCCGTTTTGCCGTACGCAGGCCGTCTTTTTGCAGCACGATCAAGTAAATGCCGTCGGGCAAGTTTTTTGCCTCGAAGGTGTGCTGGTAAATGCCCGGTTCCATCTGTTGATTTTGAACCGGGTTGGCGATTAGGATGCCGGTGGCGTTGAAGATTTGCAACTCCACAAGGCCTGGTTCGACAAGGGAATAGGAAAGTGTTGTTGCGATGGAGAAGGGATTCGGTTCTGCCGTTATGGAAATCCCCAGCAGCTCCGAAGCTTCGTCTGGCAGGTCCGGGTTCCGGTCCAGCCACTCCTCGTAAGGATGTCCTTTAGAATCTTTTATTGAATTATTCGAAGACCGTACCGTGAAAGAGCAAGACTCCAGATAAGCAAGGAAACGATTGTCTCCGGCAACTGTTGCAGTAAAACCGGGTCGGAACACAATGGTGTTTCCTGCGGCAAACGTAACGTTATCGGCGTGTGCTTGAACGGTAGTCACACAGGACCCGCCTCCAATGACAGCGTTTATCCCCTGCCAAATTCCATCTTCCCGCACCCCACAAATCTCATAATTGAACTGCGGGAGTGCATTGCCCACATGTACTGCGTACCAGGCCTTTCCGACTTGTACCTCTTCAAAAGAGCAAGCACCGAAAATCTGCCGCGCAGCGCGCAGAGATGCCTCACGTGCATCGAGGTAAGTCGCCCCCTCGTCCAGATAATGAAGTGCCAAATAAGCTATGTCACCAGCGTCTTCAATGCCAATTCCAGAAACGGAATATACTTCATCAAAGTCATTGGTTCCGCTTCCACCTTCACTAAGTAGGTAAAACCAGAAGTTTTGAACTCCATTGTTGGTGTGTACTCCGCCGTCATCGCCAGTACCAAAATACCAAAAATCTTCACTTAAATAGGTATCCGGGTCGCCTCTGTCATTTGGGTCTGAAAGGTTTCTGAAGTACCCAATCTCCTCCCCCATCAACCAATCCGTGGTGCCAAATGTATAATGCTCAACCAGCTCGCCAAAGATGTCACCAAAGGATTCGTTTAGCGCACCGGATTCGCCTTGATATCCTAATTCGGCGGTTGATTCTACCACACCATGTCCAAATTCATGTCCGGCAACACTGACAAATGTCACGTCATCATCTGGATCGGAACTATTTAACCCGAAACGCAATCTATTTTCAGAGGTCCAATGAGCGTTACCCTGTCCGGGATCAACGTAGACTTCTATGTCGGCATTATAACGCAAGCCTGATGCACTGCCCAATGAGCCGTTCCACCACCAATCTCAAGCTGTCCATTGTTATAGTCAGCATTACCAGACACAATATCAGCAAGATCGCCATCAGCGTTTTGCCATCGTGTACGAATATTGTATGGGTGTGAACCTGTACAATCGTCTAATAATCTAAAACCACCTCCCACTGGACTGATCGAAATGCTTCTGTTACCATACCATGGAGTGTTGACTGTCCCAGGATCGCAACTAAGTGTCAATGGGTAGGAATTCAGTGTCTCTCCATTATTGGCATCGATGAAGTAAGTATGTGAAATATGCGGTAGAGACAAATGAATATCAAACTTCCACGCTAAAACAAAAGTATCCCCTTGAGCTTGCTTGCTTTTTATCTGGAATACTACCAATTCACCCTTGGGATAGTAACTTGCATTTTGGTCCTTTGTCTCCGTTTTCAAGCGTTGTTCTTCCGCTTTATTATTCCACAGGCCTGTCGAAACGTCAATTGATTGCAAAATGGCCTGTAAGGCACTGTTTTCCGATAGTGCAGGTGTTATTTGCAAATCAATTTCCCTTGCGATTTTGCCGTTGGCGGAAACCGCCTTCTGCTCCTCATCTGTATGCACTTTAAACTGTTTCCCAGAAACTCGTATGCCCTTATAGTACTGATTATAGGTACGGTGGGTGAATCCGTATTTATCCGTTTTGGATTTTACCAAATGCATCTCGTCTTGTTGACGAAGTCCGAAAGCACTTTTGTAGTCGACAAACAAGGAATTCGGATCAACATTGAAATCGTGGCGGAAATCAATCCAACCTTCTTTGCTGCTGGGTTGAGCGATTTTTTCCATGTCTTTGTTCCAAAAACGACTTTTCTGGGCTACAGAGTTGGTCGCATTGAAACAAATAACCAAAACGGAGAAAAACGCACAATAGAGGGGATGCCGATAACCGGACGATGCCCCTACGGGAAAAAGATATTGTTTCATGACAGTGACCTTTTTAAGTAAAAAAATGGAGGAAAAAGACACAACCTCAAGTCCGTGCGTCCATCAAATTGTGTCTTTTAGATTGACAGGTGTTTACTGCTTCAACAGGATGATTTCACGTTTCAATTCATCATTCTCCTTCTTCAACTGGATCATATACAGCGTCAGTTCTTCGATCTTCACCATCATTTTCGTCTGCATATCGCCAACGGCAATACCTTCTTTTTCAATCTGGGCTGCGCTGGGTATGCCCGGCAGGTGTTTGTTCGCCTGGATGCTTTTCTCCAATTCTTCCAAAGGCATCAAGTTATAGTCATCATTGAAAACATAATCACCCCAAGCACTGGCAAGTTCAACGCGGAGTTCTTCGCAGATTACGCGCCCACCGATGGCCAACTGATAACCTGCCGGCACCCAGGTAGTATTGATACCTATACGGCCGGCTTGATCCCCAATGAACATGGCGAGTTCCCCACCATCGCCTCGGAATTCCAAATCACCACTGGTGGTGTTAACACCCATTGCATAGGTATGGCCCGGAACCCCAAGCCGGAAATCTCCAGCTACATGGAGTTTGCCATTGGGCGAGGAGGTTCCAATGCCCACATTGCCGTCTTGATCCCGGATGACCAGGCGCGTATTGTCAACACCGTTGAAGTTGCCAATGAACTGGATGTCACCGCTAGTTTGGGTGCGGATGGAAAAAGTATTGGTATTATCGCTGTTTTCTAGCGTCAGGTTGCCCTTTACGTGCAGCCGAGAGTCGGGAGAAGTTGTGCCTATACCTACGCGGCCATTAACATCGGTTACTGTCATAGCCACTTCCCCACCATCGCCACGGAATTCCAAATCGTTGTTGGTGCTAACTCCCATCGCATAGGTATGACCAGGAGCCCCAAGCCGGAAATCTCCATTCACATGCAAAGTGGCATTAGGGTTGCTGATGCCGATACCAACTTGGCCGTTCGCAAACACCCTGCCATCAAATCGTGCGGCAAGGTTTGTGCCTGTTCCGGTAGCGGTGGCAAAGAGGCCGATAGCCGTTTGCCCTGCAACAGAGGTCGCCTGAGTGTAAGCCCCATAGTTGGTGACGTTGCCGGATGCGGTTGCAAAAAGACCACGATTGACCGTTCCTCCAGCACCGATGGCCGAGAAGTAACCGCCCGTGGAATTGCCTGTGCCAGGATTGTTTGTTTCGGCGCGGAGACCGAATGTTTCGCTTGCAGAATTAAAGGTGTTGCTAAAGAATCCCGCACGGACGTTGTTAG
>JACMMM010000399.1 GCA_014379065.1 Saprospiraceae bacterium | reverse complement strand
TGAAGAAGTAGCAATGGCAGCCGCAGAGGCCCCTGCAGAGGAGGCTCCTGTTGAAGCAGAAGCAGTGGCAGCCGAAGAAGCCCCAGCAGAAGCAGCCGCAGAGGCCCCCGCAGAGGAGGCTCCTGTTGAAGCAGAAGCAGTGGCAGCCGAAGAAGCCCCAGCAGAAGCAGCGGCAGAAGAAGTTGCCCCGGTGGAGGCCCCAGCTGAAGGGGTTGAGGAGGTAGCAGTAGAAGGCGCACCTGTGGTCGCTGACGAAGCTCCTGCAGCCGAAGAAACCGCAACAGAAGAAAAAACAGAAGAATAATATGCCCACTTCGAGGCAACTGTTTACATTTGCCCTCGAAGCGTGTTTTGACGAATAGACCTGATGAAGCCCTTGGTGGCTTCATCAGGTCTTTTTCAAAATAGGTTTTAATAATTGCCCGAAAAATCTCACATCTCTCACGTCTTTACCCGCCGAAGCCTTCCTGCCCGCCAAGTCTCGGCAGGCGGGAGCGAAGGCGGGTCTCACAACTTTACCCGCCGAAGCCTTAGCGAAGGCGGGTCTCACATCTTTAACCGCCGAAGCCTTAGCGAAGGCGGGTCTCACAACTTCTCACGTCTCTCACTATGCAGGCTTTAGACGACCAATACTACGACCGCTTGAACGAGATCGCGGCAGCCATCCAGGATTCCGAAAACCTCGCGCTCTACCTCGAAGAAGAGGAAGATGAGTACTATAACGCATTGCGCACCGAGGTGGAACCAATGCTCTCCACCCTGCACCACCAAGTGGCTTCTGAAGCCCCGTTGCAATTGGTGACTTTTGAAAAATACCTGCTGGAGCCGCCGTTTGAAGGCCTTTATCTGCCCCGGATCCTCGGTTTTTCGGTGCTGCGCGGCGAGATCACGGATCAATACAAATATGTTCGCCCCAACGATCACTTTAAGGAAATTCTGATCGCTATCTGCAAGAGTGTGCATTTTGAACAACTCAAAAAACGCATTGGGCAGAGCATCACCGTAGGCTTCGCGCTAAGCAGCGACATCTGGATCACCAATCTGATGAGTCTCGTGGAGAACAAGCGCATCCGCTATTTCCTCCAACAATTGAAACAAGACCGCTTCCGCGACCTGAAAGACCGCGAGGATATTTACCGTCGCTATTCCAACCAGTTCCGCAATGAGCAGTACCACTCGGCAGATTTCCCCAAGACTTTGGGCGAAATGAAACCGAATTTTTCGGCACTGCGCCAATTCTTGCTAAAACGTTTCGAGACAGGTGCAGGCAACGACAGCCTTAAAGAAAAAATCCTTGACTTTTTAAACAACAAGGAATTTCATGCCACCGAGGAGTTTCTCGAAATGCTTGCCATCTGTGGCAATTTCGTTGACCTGGATCCTGCAGAACGCAAGACTTTTGCCACGCATTTCGAGCGGGAACGGCGCTCTTTCCAAGAGTTCGACCTCCGTTATTTGCGCTTCCTCGTGTCGCTTTACAAATCGCCCGGTATTGACGCCACCAACGACGAACGCATGAGCCAGGCGATAGACAAGGCCTGGAAAGACCGGATTTCAGACTACTACCGTATAGCAGACAAAATCCACAGCCTCGGCTATGTACATCCGGATTCGATAGAGGCAGTGCAGGATTTTTACAATGGCCACGAGGGGCTTGCAGTCGAAACAGAGTGCTTGCGCCAATTGGTAATCAACTACTTCGCTCGCCTCGTCAAGGGCCTTACGGAACGCGAATACGCCGACTATTTCGAGTTGACCAAGATTTTTGGCCTTTACATGAAAATCTTTGGCAACCAACAATTCAACCAGGACGTAGAAAAACTATCGCTCGAATATGTGAACAAACTCCTCAAAGTGTTCACCGACAAACGCGCGAAGGACTATCAGGACGTGAAACGCTTTGTTTCCACCCAATTTGTTGACTTTAATTTCCTGACCGACAAAGAAGTGGTAGAACTATTCAAGACTCGGCGCAAGCGACGCAATTCAAAGAAGGAAGAAGAAGAAGCGTAGGGAATGTCCACCCTCCTTCGGCTCTTCCTTCGTCAAGACTTCGGCAGATAAAAAGCCTACGGCGGGTAAAACATCCAATGTCCAATGTCCATTTTCCAAAGTCCATTTTCCAATGTCCAAGTCAATCGTTCATCGAAGTTTTTGGACTGAAAATCTAATGATGGGCGAAGGTGCTTTTTCTTAAAATACCTTCGCCCATGTTTTTGGGAAACATGAACATATAGGTTCAAATATCCCCCCTCCTTCGCCTCGGCTTCGGCGGGTAAAAATATCCCAATATCCCAATATCATATTTAACAACCATGTCAGTTCTCCTTTTCCTCATCGTCCTCTACATCCTGCTTGGCTTGAGCATGATGAAATTGTTTGAAAAAGCGGGCATACCGGGCTGGAAAGCGCTCGTTCCCGGCGTGGCAGCTGTGGAATGGTGCAAGATCGTCGGTCGTAAACCACAATATGCGTTGTGGTTCTTGTTCCCGGTGGTCAATTTTTTCATCTATGCGAGCATGGTGATTGATATGGTGCGCTCCTTTGGTCGACATGGTTTTTGGGATTCGGTATTGGCGGTGGTGTATGCTCCCATCTCGTTTTTCCTCGTTGGGCGTGATGCCAACGCAAAATACGAAGGGCCGATTTTGGAAAAGGAACGCGAATTTCACCGCCTGCACCACGAGGCATTGGAAAAGAAGGACACATTGGGCCTGAAAAAACTGGAAGGCCAATACCCTCAGTTCAAAAAATCAGCCACGCGTGAGTGGACAGAGGCCATCGTTTTTGCTGTGTTTGCGGCCGCGTTTATCCGCATGTTCCTCATAGAAGCTTATGTGATTCCCAGCTCTTCGATGGAAGGCACGCTCAAAGTAGGCGATTACCTTTTCGTCAGCAAAGCCCATTACGGCATCCGCACCCCGATGACGGTGATTCAGTTCCCGCTGATGCACAACGTAATGCCATTTTTTGGCACTGAATCCTATTTAGAAAAACCCTCGCTCTCGTATTACCGCCTTCCGGCCATCGAAACGGTTGACCGCAACGAACCAGTAGTGTTCAACTGGCCAGCGGGCGACAGTGTGTATATTGTTCCTGGCCGCAGTTGGGACATTGGCCAATGGAACCGCAAAAATCTGGCGAACGAATACAAGGGCATGAAAGTCCCCTTCGTGACACGGCCCGTGGACAAAAAAGACCATTATATCAAACGTTGCCTTGCTATTGGCGGTGACAGCTTGCAAATCCGTGACGGTCAGGTTTTTATAAACGGACAAGCGGCGCAGAATCCTACACACAAACAATTCACCTATCAAGTCAAACTTGGCGCCACGCCCCTGAACGTGCAAAAAGTGGCTGACCTCGGGGTAAATATCTACGATCTCGACCAATCAAGGTCTCCTCGCGGCACGGCGGCAAAAAATGGCTATTTCAACCTTGACGATACCCAAGTAGCAAAAATAAGATCTTGGGGCTTTGACGTGATTCGCCTCAAAAACGACAACCGCGTTCCGGGAGACCTCTTCCCCAACGATCCCAAACAATACACCAGCTGGACGGTGGACGATTTTGGACCGCTATGGATTCCAAAGAAAGGCGTTACCGCTGCGCTCACACCCGCTAGCCTGCCATTCTATCGGCGTGTCATCCAAGTTTATGAGCACAACAAATTGGAGGTTCGCGACGGCAAAATCTTCATCAATGACCTAGAGGCCACGTCCTATACCTTCAAGCAGGATTACTTCTGGATGATGGGCGACAACCGCCACAACTCCGAGGATTCCCGTTTCTGGGGCTATGTGCCCGAAGACCATATTGTGGGCAAACCGCTCTTTATCTGGTTCTCTACCCAAAACGGCAACATGCGCGAGGGGATTAACTGGGATCGGATATTTAAGTCGGCGAGTACGATGTGATGTATCCCGGAACTCCGTTCCGGGCCTAGTCAAACGCGCCCCGGAACGGAGTTCCGGGGTACTGAAACGCCCCGCAGGTTGTCAAAACCTGCGGGGCGTTTGTTATTTTATCAAGACAAATGATCTTAAAATCCCTTCTCCATCGTTTTTGTACCGGTCATACTTATCAAACTCAGCACTAAACGTTGCTAAATATGCCTTGTCATTTTTTATAAAACAGACAGAAGTAATTTTTATTCGGAATGTACCTTGTGTCATTGCATAAGATACTTTATAGTAATGCTCTTTGTCAGTCTTTGCAATAGAAGATTCGAAAACCTGGCTGTCTGTAGCCAGTTCAGCTAACTGATACTCTGTTATTTGCTTGTATTTTTCAAGGTCAATATTTTGCCCACCCAAGTCTTGAATCGCAACATTTACATTTTCACTGAATTTGTCCCTTTCACTTTCCAATGGTGAAAAAAGTAGGAGTTCAGTCCCCATAATTCTTGATGTATCAAGTCGCCAGGATATAGGATATTGAATTTTATAAAGCTTGGTTGCAAAACCTGTCATTTGTTGTGGTGTGTCCATTTGAGCGTAGACACAATTCACAGTAGCAAAAAAAACGAGCGCCAAAAACGTAGTTTTTATCATTAGCAAATTAGAAAGAGCACACATTTTCCTTTTGGAAAATGTGAGTAGTCGCTAGTTTAGTTCTAGGTAAAAACCTTGCAGATTTTCCCCGTAGGGGAGTCCTGTTTATAGAGATTCACGCCCGATTTTTTTAAAACCCCGGAGGGGCTGCCTTGAATCGGAGCAGG
>JACMMM010000398.1 GCA_014379065.1 Saprospiraceae bacterium | reverse complement strand
CGTTTACCGGCTTTTGTTCCGAAAAATTTACTTGCACAAACGCAATGGTGTGAAGCCAAACACCCCCGTACTCATTGCAGCAAACCATCCCACTGCCTTTATTGACCCCATTTTTCTATGCATCTTTTTTGACCCGCCCGTCTACAATATGACGCGAGGGGACATTTTTCGCAAACCCTTTTTCAGAAAATTGCTGGAGAGTTTCAACATGTTCCCCGTGTTCCGCAAGCGCGAGGGGTATCAAGGCCGTGACCGAAACGAGGAAGTGTTCGAATTCTGCCAAAAAAAACTCTTAAGCCGAGTGGCGGTAAATATTTTTGTAGAAGGCGAGCACCATTTGGACAAGCGTGTATTGTCCATGCATAAAGGCATCGCCCGAATCGCCTTTGGCACTTATGAGTCGCACTGCCTCGAAGATTTGCAAATTGTGCCCGTGGGTTGCAACTATGTGTACGGCGACCGTACTCGCGACGAGGCAAAAATCATTGTTGGCACTCCCTTGTTTATCAAAGACTACTGGCCCGCCTACGAAGAAAATCCCAACGCCGCCATCAACCAATTGTGTTCGGATATCCAGGTGGCCCTGAAGTCAATCTGCTATCATATTGAAGACCCCGCAGACGATACGTTGGCCGAACAACTGCTAAGCCTCTGGCGCAACGATCACCCTGCCGCGCATTTGCCGATTGTGGAATATCAGGCCCCTCGTTTTTGGGGAGAAAAAGTACTGCTCGATCAACTAAACCAAATGCCCGAACCTGAAAAAAATCTCCTCCGCCAGCATACCACGGCCTACTTCTCCGCCCTCGAAAAAGTCGGATTGAAAGACGAGGCGCTGACACACCCTGAGCATGCAAGCTTAGCCTGGCTTTTGTTCCTGCTGCCCGTAACCCCGATCGCAATCTTTGGCTTTGTACTCGAATGGCCGGTGCGTTGGCTGCTGTATCGTACTGTGAAAAAAATCGTGAAGAAACGAGAGTTTTATACGAGCCTCTTGATGGGCATGGGCGTCATTATCGGGGGTATTTACTTGGGAGGAATGTTATTGGGCGGCATGTTGTTGAATGCACCCTGGTTGGTCACCTTGTCTTTAATGATGCCCCTATTGGCCTGGATTTCAATCTTTTGGAAAGAAACGCTGTTGCGATGGAAAAATGCCCGAACAGCCCAGGCCCACCCGGAACGGGAACGTCTATTGGCCTTGAGGGGGCTTGCCAGGAACTAAATGAGCGCTTAGCGCATTTCAGGCTACATTTGCCACACACCATTCTCTATTTTCTAACAAAACATTCTTACCTTATTATGCTTGATCAACCTATGCGCGGTGCGCCGCCCAAGACTTGGTTGGCCGAATCCATTCTTGTAACGCTATTCTGTTGCTTGCCTTTTGGTATTGTTGGGATCGTCCATGCTGCCAAAGTAGAATCTGCGTTCAATTCTGGCGACCAAGACGGTGCAGACAGAGCTTCTGCCGAAGCCAAAAAATGGACGATGATCGGTTTCTGGGTTGGCATCGTTTGTATTG
>JACMMM010000397.1 GCA_014379065.1 Saprospiraceae bacterium | reverse complement strand
TGCGCTGTTTTCGACCCAATGTTTGATGGCTCAAACCACTGCTGCGCCCGAAAAAAACGACCCGCAAGCCAAGAAGGTACTTGACAAGATCCGCAAGAAATACGATGCCTACAAAACTTTGGAGGCTGCATTTTCGCTTGCAATTGAAGTGCCTGGTCAGGCAAAAGAGATGCAGAAAGGCGCTATTGCACAAGAGGGCAAAAAATTCCGCCTCGACATGAGCGACCAAATTATCGTCAGTGACGGCACGACTACCTGGGTTTATCAGAAAAAATCCAATGAAGTGCAGATCAACAATGCCGATCCAAATGATGCGAACGCCTTCCTCACGCCCAAGGACTTGTTGGGGCGATACCAAAAGGGCGATTTTCTTTACGCGATGACGGATAAAACGACTGAAGGAGGGAAATTGCTAACACAAATCGAATTCAAGCCAAAAGACCGAAATTCGGAGTATTCTAAAATTCGCGTGGCTATTGACGAAAAGGCTGGCTCGATTCAAAGCATCAAGGGTTTTGCCAAAGACGGTTCGCGTTATACCTTTAATATTACCCGCTTTTCGCCGAACAAAGCCATGGCAGCTACGCAGTTTACCTTTGATACCAGCCTTTTTAAAGGTGTGCGGGTGGAGGATTTGAGGATGTAAGTTCGATTTACGATTTTGGAATTACGATTTACGATTATTTTGATCCGAAAAAGGCAAGATTCAGCCCTTTTTTGGATCAAAATAATCGTAAATCGTAATTCCCAAATCGTGAATTTCCATCACTTCCTTATCGCCTCCACCGGATCCATGCGGCTAGCTTGGGAAGCCGGGATCAGGCCCGAGACAATCCCGACCGCAGCGGAGGTGAGGATACCCCAAACGGCATTGCTCAAAGAAAGGTGAATGTCAAAATCAATGGCTGCGGAAATGGCTGCGGTGACCATCCAGATGAGAAGGAGCCCCAGTAGCCCGCCAAAGATGCAAAGCACCACAGCTTCGATAAGGATTTCAAGCAGGATGAACCAGCGTTTGGCGCCCAATGCCATTTTGATACCGATGATGTTGGTTCGTTCACGTACAGACACAAACATGATGTTCGCGACCGAAAACATTCCCACCAAAAGTGCGAAGCCGCCAATGAACATGCCCGCTACATTCATGGTACCAAATAACTTGTCGAAGAGGCCGCTAATGATCGAAAGGGTGTTGAGTGCAAAATTGCTTTCCTCCCTTGGCCTAATGCGTCGTTCTCCCCGCAGCACCCCGGTAATTTCGTCTTTTAGTTCTTCCAAATCAACACCGGGCTTTGCCTTTACCTGAATGCTGGTTTGCGGCCCATGCCCACTGCCGTTGTTGCGTACCCCAAAACCACGACGTGCAAGGTTGTAACTCACCAGTACACCATTGTCGAAGTTGAACGGCTTGAGCAATTCTTTTCCCGATTTTTTGGTCACGCCTATGATGCGCAATTTGCGCCCGCCGACGTTGATGTCTTTGTCCAAGGGGTCTATGCCTGGGCCGAAAAGCCCTTCTGCAATCACCGCGCCGAGGATGCATACATCGGCACCGCTCTGATATTCCGAGGCTGAAAAATAACGCCCTTCTCCGTCAAACTCGATGTGAAAAAGATCATAGCAGTCCTCTGTGATCCCTAGGAAAAAAGCATTTTCCACGCTTGAAGACTGCCATTTGACTGTTTTAGAGCCTAAAAACTGCCAAAAACCCACCTGCTCGGCCAGTTCAAGTTCCTCTTTGAGCGTTTCAAACTCCTGGTAAGTGAAGTTGGGGCGGCGCATCCATTTCCAAAAATTCTTGCCGGGGTCTTCGCCCCAAGAAAATTTTTCGATGTAAATCACATCATTGCCAAGTTTTGCCATCGAGCCGCGGATGTTGTCTTCCAGAGAGTTGACCGAGCTTTTGACCCCGATGATGCAGAAAATGCCAATGGAGACGCCGAGCAGCGAAAGGAAGGAACGGAGCTTGTTGGCCAATAACTGCTGCCATGCCTGTGCCGCACCTTCGAACAGAATCCGGAGAAATTGTTTCATAGCTCGAAGGTAAAATGTCTTGTTGGGGCAAAACCCAGGATTCGATGAAAGGCAAAAGTTGTTGGATGTACGCTAGTGCCGCGTCCAGCCATTAACCCATGAATATGGCGGTCAAATTTTCTCTTTCTCTGCGTTGTTCGTTGGTTAAAATATCCCGCATTGCGCCCTCCTCACGCCTTGACAAAGAAAAAATTTGTCTCCCCAATTCATGGGTTAATGGCTGGACGCGGCACTAGT
>JACMMM010000396.1 GCA_014379065.1 Saprospiraceae bacterium | reverse complement strand
GCTTTTGGTTGATGAAACGATCTACCCTATTACTAATATTCCTATTGCAGGGATTCCTCCCTATCGCACTGTCCGCTCAAATGGCAGGCATGGAGTGGTTGACCACCAAGCAGGGCTTATCGCAAGGTTTTGTCGGCTGCCTGTTGCAGGACCGGGAAGGGTTTATCTGGGCGGGCACCAAAACGGCCTCAACCGTTACGATGGCTATCGCTTCGATGTCTTTACTAAAGACCCATACGACGAATATTCCCTCTCCAATGATTATATCACCGACTTGGACGAACATGGCGACTTTATCATAATTGCCACTGCATGGGGTGGAATCAACATTTTGCACAAGAAGACCAGGAAGGTATACCGGCTGCATTGCGAGATGCCTGCTTTGAACACACCTTTGGATCAATGTTATGTTGGTTGGGTGGATGTGGATGGCTCAGGGAATATTTGGGCTGAGGTTCAAGCACCAAGCCAGCTCTGGCAGTTTTGGCGGATGTACAAATTCTCCATCCCGCCGGAATTTTGGAAAAACCCGCCAGTGAACAATGACTGGCAAAAAAAGATCGCCGTGCAGACTTGGGCGAAGGATCTTTCCACCATCCCCTACATGCACTCCGATGGGAAATTCATTTTAGCGCCAGGCGTGGAGGGGATTTTTGAAATCAATACAACAACGCTTCAATGGGCCTTGTTGATGCCGCCACGCTCGCCTGAAAAAGTGGACCAAGGCACCATGGTTCAGGACGATGAGCATGGAAGATTTTGGATTGTCAGAATGTTTGCCAATGGCAGTTTTCACGCTGCTGATATCTATCGTTACCAACTCGACCCTCTTCGAAAACAAGCCGGCTTATTGCAAACCGTTGCGCTCAACCAGCAAAACTTTGCACTGCAACATATAACCCAAGGTTTTGCCTGGCTAAATTTTCGGGGCGAGATAAGAGGACATCTCATTGACCAAAACGGTGGATTCGAGCTCAACCAACCGGAAATAACGGGCATCAAATTGCCTGAAGGCACTTGCAGCAGCCTTACGGACCGCTCCGGGATTGTTTGGTTTGGCACAAATGGATTGGGCATCGTCAAAGTCAACCCACAATCGAAACGTTTTCGAAACCTGTTTCCGGGAGAAAGTGTATACAGTCCAATCCTGCAAGGTCGCAACGGTCAAGTTGTTGCGTACAGCAATAGCTACAAACTGCTCTATCAACCTTCATCGGCTCCTAAAAGTCTTATTTCATCGTTTCAAAATCTGGCCGATGTCTCGATGACACAGGCTGAAGGAGGCACTTGCTGGATTTCCGGCAGAATCGGGTGGGGGTATGACTGGGTTTTGAAAAAAATAGACCCGACAGGCGCGTCCCATGTTTTCTCTATTCCGCATGATGGACCGTATGCGCTGCCGATGGCACTCGATGCAGCGGGTGACCCCTGGCTCGGGGGCGCCGGAAATTTGGTCCACTTCAACCAGAAAACAGCACAGTTTTCCAGGTTCGATTTTCGCAAAGTAATACCCGGCCCGTACGAGGTTTTTTCTCTGGCTCAAACTGCCGAGGGCAGCTGGTGGCTCGCTACCCGCCAAGGCCTGGTTCGTGCAAAACCATCCGGTGCATCTCCCGGGAATTTTGATTTTGAATGGTTAAAAAATGACCTAAGCAGCCGTAACTCATTGCGAAACAACTTGGTAGCGAGCCTGTTAGCTGATCCCAATGACCCTTATATCCTTTGGATTGGCACTAAAGGGGGCGGTCTTGACCGACTTGATGTGCGCAACCTTCAATTCACCCACCTTACTACCCGGGAAGGACTGCCCGACAATGTGATCTATGGGGTATTGGCAGAATCAGGCGCTTCCTCCAATGGAACCATGCTGTGGATGAGTTCCAACAAAGGCTTGATCCGTTACCATCCATCCAGTGGGGCCATCAAAAACTACACGGAAGAAGACGGTGTACAAGCCAACGAATTCAATACTTACGCTTATGGGAAAGGTCCAACAGGGGAACTGCTGTTCGGCGGCGTCAATGGCATGACCGTTTTTCACCCACAACAGCTCAAGGAGGATACCCTTGCACCACGCACCATCATCACCAGACTACGGCTCAACGACCGCGACGTATCCTGGAACGACAGCACGGGAGTGTTGACCCAGGGGATAGAATTTACACAAGCCATCGAAGTGCCTTTTTCCCGAAACAACATCACGCTCGAATTCGTCGCCCTGCATTTTGCTTCAACCAGCAAGAACCGCTTCCGCTATTATCTGGAAGGCGCCGAAAGCGAATGGGAACACGAAAGCAGCGAGCATACCGCCTCCTATCTGAACCTTGCGCCCGGAACCTACACCTTCCGCGTAAAAGGCTCTAATAGCGAAAGCGTGTGGAGCCCACAAGCCGCTGAGTTGAAAATCAAAATACTACCGCCCTGGTATCGGACCTGGCTCGCATGGATCAGTTATATTTTGATCCTGG
>JACMMM010000395.1 GCA_014379065.1 Saprospiraceae bacterium | reverse complement strand
CCATTGCACCTGCAAACAATACGCCCAAGAGTGGAACCTTTTTGCACATTCTTTGGGGAAAATCGACGAAATCCAGATGTGGCAAGGGATGTTTCCAATGGAACGTTTGTTTTCCACAGAGTGTGCGTATTAACATTGGATTTTCGGGATGAGAATTAATTAGTTTCGTCAACCGCTTAACAATTTGGTAACGGGACCATACTTCACCAGTTTTTTTTCTACTCCCCTCAATTATTTAAGAGATATGGCCACAAAAAAACACGTTGCGAACGGCCTCAAATTTAGCCGTTATTACACCAGGGAAGGTGTAACACCATTTGAAATGTTTGAGTACGATTACCGTACATCGCTGATCAAGGATCCCTCGGGAAAAATTATTTTCCAGATGGACAATGTGGAAGTGCCCCGTCAATGGAGCCAGATTGCCACGGATATTTTAGCACAAAAGTATTTTCGTAAAGCCGGGGTTCCGCAGCCGGATGGAACGACAGGACGGGAAACTTCGTCCAAACAGGTAGCGCATCGCATGGCTGATTGCTGGAGACAGTGGGGCGAAGAATACGGGTATTTTCAATCCGCAAAGGATGCCCAGGTTTTTTATGAGGAATTGGTATACAGCATTTTAAACCAGGCATGTGTACCGAACAGCCCGCAATGGTTCAATACGGGTTTGCACAGCAGCTACGGGATTACCGGCAAGCCACAGGGTCATCATTATGTAGACCCGCTTGATGGCCAGTTGAAAAACTCTACTTCAGCCTATGAACGGCCTCAACCCCACGCTTGTTTTATCCTTGGCGTTACGGATGATCTGGTAAATGACGGTGGTATCATGGACCTTTGGATTCGCGAGGCAAGGATATTCAAGTATGGTTCAGGCGTAGGAACAAATTATAGTTCTATTCGCGGGGAAGGCGAGAAACTGAGTGGGGGTGGAAGTTCCAGCGGGTTGATGAGCTTTCTGAAAATTGGTGACCGTGCAGCAGGCGCCATTAAAAGTGGCGGAACGACCAGGCGTGCAGCTAAAATGGTTTGCCTCGACCTGGATCATCCAGAAATTGTAGATTTTATCAACTGGAAAGTAGAAGAGGAAAAGAAAGTGGCCGCCCTGGTAGCCGCAGGGTATAGCAATGATTACGAAGGTGAGGCCTATCGTACCGTCAGCGGGCAAAACAGCAACAATTCCATTCGCATACCCAATGAATTTTTTAAAGTACTGGACGAAGACGGGGATTGGGGACTTAAAGCCCGCACGGATGGCCGTGTTATGAAAACGATCAAGGCCCGCGAATTATGGAATAAAATATGCTATGCCGCCTGGAGTTGTGCCGATCCCGGAACCCAATACGACGATACCATCAATGAATGGCATACCTGCCCCGAAGGTGGACGGATCAACGCAAGCAATCCCTGCAGCGAATACATGTTTCTCGACAATACCGCATGTAACCTGGCGAGTGCCAACCTTAGGACATTTTTTGATGAAAAGACAGGCCTTTTTGACGTAAAAGGTTTTGAATACATCTGCCGTCTCTGGACGGTGGTGCTGGAAATCTCGGTTTTAATGGCACAGTTTCCAAGCCGGGAAGTGGCGCAACTGAGTTACGATTACCGCACACTCGGTCTTGGTTTTGCCAATCTCGGTTCCATGCTGATGGTCAGCGGCATCCCTTACGACAGTGAACAAGCCCGTGCAATCGGGGGTGCCATTACCGCTATCATGACTGGAGTAGCCTATAAAACATCCGCTGAAATGGCTGCTTCATTGGGCACCTTTTCAAAATATGAAGAAAATAAGTCACACATGCTCCGCGTGATGCGCAATCACCGTGCCGCGGCCTATGACGCACAGGATGCTTACGAAGGCTTGAGCATAAAGCCGGTTGGCATCAATGCAAATTATTGTCCTGATTACCTGCTCACCGCAGCCTGCAAGGCGTGGGATGATGCGGTACAGCTTGGTGAACAACACGGGTACCGCAATGCCCAAACAACGGTGATCGCTCCTACAGGGACCATTGGTTTGGTAATGGATTGTGATACCACGGGTGTAGAGCCAGATTTCGCCCTGGTTAAATTCAAGAAACTAAGTGGGGGCGGCTACTTTAAGATCATCAACCAGTCGGTACCCAATGCATTGCTGAAACTCGGATACAGGGAAAAGGAAATTGAAACCATTGTAAATTATGCCAAGGGATCGGCTACATTCAGCGGGGCGCCATTTATCAATTCGCAAACCCTCAGCGAAAAAGGCTTTTTAAATGAAGAGATTAAAAAGTTGGAAGCAGGTATGGCTGCTGCTTTTCATATAAAATTTGCCTTTAATCATTTCAACCTGGGCGAAGCGTGTATGGAACGACTTGGATTTAAGCCCTCAGAATACAATGACTGGAACTGGAGTATGTTGGAAACGCTCGGTTATACTGAAGAAGAAATAGCCGCTGCCAACGAATACATCTGCGGAACTATGACGATCGAAGGAGCGCCGTATCTGAAAGTTGAGCACTACAGTGTTTTTGATTGCGCCAATAAATGTGGTGAAAAAGGACAAAGATATATTCATGCTTATGGTCATATTAAAATGATGGGCGCATGCCAGCCTTTCCTGAGCGGGGCCATCAGCAAAACCATTAACCTGCCCCATGAAGCCAAACAGGATGAAATAGCCGAATGCTATCGTATGAGCTGGGAAATGGGTTTGAAGGCAAACGCATTGTACCGCGATGGAAGCAAACTGAGTCAGCCATTGTCCAATAAGTCAGAAGACAAAAAGAAGAAGGTAGAGGAAATTGCAGAGACAAGGACAGAACCGGAAAGCAATATTGTAGACCTTGGAAAACTGACCGTGGAGGAACTATTGG
>JACMMM010000394.1 GCA_014379065.1 Saprospiraceae bacterium | reverse complement strand
CGCTGTACAATATACCAGGTAATTTTGTCCAGAAGCGGAACGTTGCTCCGCATAGCGTCGCGGAAGCGCAACTCGAAAGTGTCGAGCTCGGCAGCGATGGGTCGTTTGATTGTATCTAAGGACATGGCGAGGGGCAAACCTAAGAAACCTCAGGGGCAAGGGGAGGAAAATTCAGGTTGGGAACATTGGTTTGCCCGGAAAGTTGGGGAGAATTGGTATTTTTAGGCCAATTCCAAGGAAAATTAGCAATGTCTACCTTTTTCAAAATACATTTCTTTTGGGCAATCAGGAATGGTTAGTGTTCGATAACGCGCTCATTTGTCCTCTGCTCATGATTACTTATCTAATTTTTTGACGGCTGATGGAGTTCTATTCGTTCCTTTGCAGCCGAAAAAACGCGCCACCATGGCAAAAACATTTCCAAATTCAATATCAACAACGATGAAAAAAACGCTCTCTTTTGCAGGACTCCTTCTCTTTTTCACGGGTTTCGCGCAGGCGCAAAATGCCGAAGAAATCGTAGCCAAACACATTGCTGCCATTGGTGGCGACAAATGGACCAAGGTCGAAGCAGTGAAATCGGAAGCCAAAATCTCTGCTGATGGTGCCCCCGGTATGTCCATTGTGATGAACATGCTGGCTGTGCGCGACAAATCCCTCCGTATGGACGTATCGGTGATGGGCATGACCCAAACCACCGTGATAAACGGTGCTGCTGGCTGGGCAACCAACCCATTTATGAACCAAATGGATCCCGAGCCACTCACTGCTGACCAAGTAAAGGCCATGAAAGACATGACCGACGTGGACGGTTCACTCGTTGGCTACAAAGCAAAAGGCTACACGGTTGAGTACGTTGGCACAGAAGATGTGGACGGCACGGAAGCCATCAAAATCAAAATCAACAAGGGGGATAAGCGCTCAGAATACTCCTTCTTCGACCCCAAAACATTCTACGAGATCAAGAACATCCGCGTAGAAGAAGTGGACGGCAAACAAACGGAAACGGCTATGGTCTATTCCAATTTTAAAAATCAGGATGGTCTGGTATTTCCTTTTACCATCCAGCAAGCTGACCCGAATATGGGTGGTTCTACCGTTACAGTAACTTCTATTGCGGTAAACCCGATGGTGGATATGAAGGTGTTTGAGATTCCTACCAAGTAAACGCCTGCCAAATTGACCAGACAAGCTCGGAACGAACGGAGGTTCATTATTGATGGGGGTTGATGTAAGTTGATGTTTTGCCCTAAAAAGAAGGTCATGATCGCTTTGGGGCTCAAAAAATCAACCTTATCAACCCTCATCTCTTTTAGGGATCTTTATCTGCTTTTTCAACACTTAGATCTGCCCATTATTTATGATGACAGGACGGAAGTTGTTAACATTCGTTTCCTTGCTTTGCTCTGCCCTTGCCTTTTGTCAAAGCCCAACTTGGCCGCCCGGCGGAACAACACCTTCGCCCTACGCTATCAGCCTTGACGGTGGGCGTTTTTTACCCTCCACCAAACGTTGGAATTTGGTCTGGTCTGACCAGATCGTGCCAAACTGGGTAAGCGCGGCTCAGGTCGAATTTGCTGCGCAAAACTATGTGGGCACACAGAAAATTTTTGCCAACCAAGTGGGACAGTTTCGGCAGTTCAATTCCAATTTTCTGTGCCTGAGCTATCACCTTGCGGTTGGGTTAAATCCCGCCGACAATGCCGACTGCCCGCTCCCGCATGGCAATCCCGGCGAAAATCCAATCGGTGTCGTCACGCCAGCAGGCTATGTAGGTGAATACGCTACCCATTTTCAGCCTTGGTTGGCGGTTCAGGGCATTGCGGAAGGCAGCCCTTCATTTGAACAGATGTTTCAGCATTACGACCTGCCAGACCAAGCACACCGGGTTTGGCATCACGACCCATATTGGCTCATGAATCTGGCGGATGCCAACTGGCGCAAGTACCAGTCTGAAACAACCATCTCATGGATGAAAGGCAATCAGAACGAAGGCACTTTCTTTGACGTGGCGGTGGAAACTTATGCTTATTTCTACCACCCGAGAAGCAACGACCCCACTGGGTTTAATTGGTGGCAGGCACCCCACGGGCCTGTGGGTTTTGTTGGGCAGTTCCCCAGCCCGGATGCATTTGCGCCGTGGCAAAACCAGCATTATTTACCCTATTTTCAAAAACTGTACACTGATTTTCACGCAGGGGCAAACGATTACCTTGTGATGCCAAATGTTGACCAGCTGGTGACCACTGTTTACGACCCAATTTGGCTTGATGGCGATGCCAATGGCGAAACCGTGGACGGCGCCATGATGGAAGGGTTTGGCGACTATACTGGCTTCGATATGTGGTTGACCCTCGACCGATCGGTGCGCCACCTTACGGGGCGCGGCAAAGCACTTATAGCGCAATGGTACGCAAGCGGAGCAGCTGAGCGCCTGCGGAGAACGGGAATGTACATGCTGGTAAAAAACGAAAACTCCTATTTGAACATCCAGGCAGGCGACGTGAGCTGGTGGCCGGAATACGAGATTGACCTCGGCGAACAATCGCCCATCCCAACGCATCTCGACGCACTCCGGGTAGCAGGAAGTGGCTGGGAATCGCTTTGGCGGCGCGACTACGCTCAAGGCATGGTGCTGTGCAACACAGCAGACACCCCAATTTCCTACGGCCTTCCAGCCGGTGATTGGTTTGAGATCGAAACGAGTGGCGGCGGGCCGGTGGGGCAAAACGGTGTTCCCCCGCCGTCGGTGGTTTCGCTCTCCGATGCTCCAAGCCCAGTGATCGTTGCGGCTTCGGGCTGCCAAATTTTTTCAAAAACAAACACCACAGCCAACCACGAAGCTGGGAAAAAGGTCGAAAAATTCAGGGCCTACACAAAAGCCTCAGCAAATTTGATCCAGGTTGAATTGGTGTTGAACGAAGCGGGCAGGGGCTTTTTTGAATTGTGTGACGCTTCAGGGAGGATTTTGCAGCAGTTCGTTGCAGGTGAATTGGCGGCTGCGTCTCATTTTATTGATCTGGAAACTTGTCATTTGCCAGCTGGTATATATGTCCTGAGATTCAAAAGCAGGCATTATGAAGCGGCGTGTAAAATGTGCGTTTACTAAACTAACCATGTTGAATTATGTCTTTGAAAATGAAACAACTACTTCCCCTTTCCTTTCTTTTTTTCTGTTTAAATTTTGTTGCAAACGCCCAAACCCTCCTCTCGTCTTCCACTTTTGGCGCAGTAGAGGCCCGGAGCATCGGGCCAGCCGTTATGGGTGGCCGTATTTCAGCCATTGAAGGTGTGAATAGCAGCCCCAAAACGCTTTACATCGGTACTGCCGGCGGAGGCGTGTGGAAATCCACTACGGCAGGGTTCACTTTCGAGCCTGTTTTTGAGAAATACCCGCAAAGCATTGGCTGCCTTGCCATTGATCAAAACAAACCGGAAACGGTGTGGGTCGGCACCGGCGAAAGCAACATGCGCAACAGCGTTGCCATTGGACTGGGCCTTTACAAAACGACGGATGCGGGCCGAAACTGGACCCGCATGGGCTTTGAAAATTCCGAGCACATTTCCAAAATCGTCCTCCACCCTAGCGATGCCAACACGCTTTATGTAGCCGTGCCCGGCAAACTCTGGAGCGACGGCCCCGATCGCGGCCTTTATAAAAGCAACGATGGCGGCAAGACTTGGCAAAAAATCCTCTACACCGACGAAAAAACGGGCTGTGCCGACATCATCATGGATCCCCGAAATCCCGATGTGCTGTTGGCTTCCATGTGGCAATTCCGTCGCACACCGTACTCGTTTGTTTCGGGAGGTCCCGGCAGCGCATTGTACAAAAGCACGGACGGTGGCAAAAATTGGCGCAAACTGACGATTGGGCTACCCACCAGCGAGTTTGGCCGTATTGCCCTCGCCCTCGCGCCCAGCGCTCCAGACAATATACTTGCCATTGTAGAAAGCGAAAAAACGAGCCTGCTCATTTCTGCCGATGGCGGTGAAAGTTGGAAATACCAAAGTGCGAACAACAACGTGACGGCTCGACCTTTCTATTTCAGTACTTTGGTGGTAGATCCCAAAGACCCAAAACGGGTGTACCGTCCGGCCTATTCTTTTTCGAGTAGTGTAGATGGTGGACATTCCTTCAGCGATGCCTCCAATGCAGGAGGCTGGGTTCATTCAGATCACCATGCACTTTGGATCAATCCAAACAATACCAGCCACATGTACTTGGGTACTGACGGTGGTGTTTACATGAGCCTCGACCAGGGAGTGACTTGGAAGCACCTCAACACCTTGCCCGTGTCGCAATTCTATCATGTTCAAATTGACGACAAATCGCCTTACAATGTATATGGCGGCTTGCAGGACAACGGCTCTTGGCGTGGCCCTTCGCAAAGTTCGGGCGGCATCGAAAACCGGGACTGGGACAACGTAGGCGGCGGCGACGGTTTTTGGGTGCAACCGGATGCGATGGATCCCGCGATCGTTTTTAGTGAAAGCCAGGGTGGGGAGGTGTCAAAAGTGGATACCCGCACCAATCAATCACAATTGCTTCAACCCCAGCCCATTAAAGGCGACGATAAATTCCGCTGGAACTGGAATACCCCACTGGTAAAGGGTGTTGTAAATCCGAAAACACTCTATATCGGCGCACAGTATCTGTTCAAAACCACCGATCGTGGCCATAGTTGGCAGCGAATTTCACCAGATTTGACCACAAACAATAAAGAGAAGCAAAAACAAGCCGAGAGTGGTGGCGTGACGGTAGACAATACTTCCGCTGAAAACCATTGCACGATCTTTAGTATTGGACCTTCGCCCATAGATGAGCATTTGATTTTTGTGGGCACTGACGATGGCAACATCCAGGTGACGCGCGATGGCGGCCAACACTGGGAACTCATTTCCAAAAATATAGCCGGGGTGCCTGCCGGAACTTGGGTGAGCCGCGTGACCCCTAGCCGATTTGACCGCAACGTAGTGTATGCCACCTTTGACAATCATGCTTACGGCGATATGAAAACCTACGTAGCAAAATCTTCCGACGGTGGGAAAACTTGGGTCAATATCAGTACTGATAAGGTCTTACAAGGCTATGCCCACGTTATTGTGGAGGATTTTGAAAATCGCGACCTCCTTTTTCTTGGCACAGAATTCGGCCTTTACATTAGCACGGATGGCGGCCAAAGTTGGGTGCTTTACAAGTCCAAATTGCCTGAATACGTGGCCGTTCGCGATATTGTTATTCATCCAAAAACCAACGATCTGATACTTGCAACGCACGGACGAGGGATTTTTATCATTGACGATATTTCCCCTCTGCGCCGCCTCACTTCTGATGTTTTGCAAAAAGACGCAGCCTTGTTGCCCACCCGCCCTGCTGCTGTAACCAGCGGGCATTACGGTTCGGCCTTCCCAAGCACGGGTTCTTATGCCGGGCAAAATGCTCCTGAAATAGCCACAATACAATATTATCTGAAAGACCGCCTCAATACCGGCGAT
>JACMMM010000393.1 GCA_014379065.1 Saprospiraceae bacterium | reverse complement strand
TGCCGGGGTTCGAGCAGTTGGAGGATTCGTAGTCAAAATCAAACCGCCAAAGACCGAAATCAGGGTTGTTTCCAATGAGTTGGCAGTGATGCGCCGTTAGGAAATTTGGTTCGAATGTATTCGACGTATTGGCAATAAGCGTACCGCTGCACCAGCCTTCTCCATTGGAAAAAACCATCAGAATACGGGCTACGCCTTTTTTCTGTGCTTGCCAGTCTGCTCCTGTGGCGCAATTGATGTTGACGTTACAGGAGAGGCCATCATTGAAATCCTCCGGGCCGTTCAGGGCGTTTGCGTCGTAAGAAACATCGACCCGTTTGGTGCTGATTTTGCTTTGGCCCAGCACGGTTTTGGGTTCGTAGAGTTCCAGAAAGGCCGTTTCGCCTTTTATGACCCCGATCAAAAATTTGCCGGAAGGCAAACAACTCTGTGCAGTGTAGGCTCCCAACACTTGCTGATTGGCGCCATAAGCAAAAAACTTTGCTCCGGGCGGCAGTTTGAATGCGTCGAAAATCAGCGTCAGCCCCAGTGCCCCAGACGAGCGAAGCGCGCAGAGCCACACCCGATCGCCGTTTGGCAAGATGTTCCAGGTGCCAATGTTTTCTAAAGAAACATCCACAGTAATAGGCGCTGCAAAGCGGTTTTGGCCGGGCGCGTGGCTGTCTTCTGCCAGGGCCTTTGCCTTGTCCAGTGCTGGAAGGGCACCTGGTGCAGGCATTTTACCCGCTAAAAAAGACTGGTATTCAGGTTGGGAACTCGGTGGCAGACCGCCTTCGCTAATTTGGGATTGGGCCGTAAATGCGGCAAAAAGGATAAGGAAAGTAAGTCGGTTTCGCATGAGCAACGGGACGTTTTGTTGTAAACACTTTGGAGGATTCTCTGCTAAAAACAGGCCAAAAGTAACAAGAACGTGTATTACCCTGCATTTTAATTTCTCTTACTTAAATGGATCCTGAATGTCCGGATTGTTTACAAAAACCGTGTCCGTAAGGGTATGGAGGAATTTGATGACGGCTTTTTTCTGATAGGCACTGAGCCCAGTGAATGTGCCGTCGCCGTTGGGGAAACCAATTTGGTTGAGAAAAGCGCCTTCGTTCACCACGCCAAAGCCATTGTCGTTGTATTGATCGAGCACTTGTTCGAGTGTTTGGAAGCGCCCGTCGTGCATGTATGGTGCGGAGAGGGCGATATTGCGCATGGTGGGTGCGCGGAATTTGCCTTTGTCGAGCGTATCAGGATGTGGATTAAATCGAGTCGCCTCCCATCGGCCTAAATCTTTAAATTCATCCAACGAACCTACACTGTCCAGTCCATTGTTGAAAAAATTTCCGCCCGTTAGCGTGATGCCCCCATGGCAGTGGAAGCATTGCGCATCGGGCAAGTTGTAGTCTTTCCCCTCATCGAAGAACATGAGTTTGCCATCTATTTCTTCGTCGTCGAAAGCATCCACGTTGCCGCTAATAAATTCGTCATATTTTGATTTGCCGCTGCTGATAAGTATACGTTCGAATTGGGCTATGGCCTTGACGGCCAATTCTTTGGTGATTTCTGAACGGTTGGAGATGCCAAATGCTTTTCGGAAAAGCGCGGGGTAAGTAGCGTGCGTTTTCAACTTCCCCACCAGGTTTACCCAAGTGTTGTGCATCTCGATGACATCTTCCACAGGGCGCAAAGCCTGGGCTTCGAGCGTGGGAGCGCGGCCATCCCAAAACAGGCCTTTGTCAACATAAGCCACATTGAGCAGCGACATGGAGCTGCGCCGACCCGATATGTGGTCTATGCCTGTTGAAACCGCCTTGTTGTCCGTAAAACTCCCCTGTGGCATGTGGCAGGTAGAGCAGGACATGGTGCTATCTGCCGAAAGGATGGGATCGTAGAAAAGGCGACGGCCCAGTTGTACCCCTTCCAATGTCATGGGGTTATCGGCTGGAATGGGGACTTCCGGAAAGTTCGCCGGCTTCACGATGGTGTAAGGTTGGGGGGAATAAGGGATGTCTGTCAAATCGCCTGTCACCGGCAGAGGATCAGGATCATCTGTGTGGCAGGCTGCGATAAGGGTAAAGGCCATTAAAATTGCGAAGGCCAGCCAGAGGCTATTTTTAGCGACTAAATTTTTCATAATCAATGGGTTAAGATGTTGGGCTAAATTATCCGGTCTAAGCTCTTCCAACAAAACTTGCCGCCAGACAATGCCTCAATGACCAATGACGATTAATGACCAATGACGATTAATGACCAATGACAATTTATTGTTCAACATTGGTTGCCCGGCCAAAGTTGGCAGTCAAAATTTGACCTATCGTGACATCGCTTGCGCTATTGGAGGTGGCAGGGTATGTTACGATGTCGAATAAAGTCCCGTCGGCCAGCGTGAGCAATTTTTTCATGTCGAAAGTCACCCTTGCGCTTGCCTGCCCTTCTTGGACATGGATGGGCAGCGCGAACTCAAACGTCTTGTACACTGCGTTAGAGCCAAAGTGATAGGCAAATGACAGGTTTTTGCTGCCGTTGTTGTCGGGGTCGGCTTTGCCATCCAGCGTACTGAAGATATAACTGCTCCAGCCCGACCAGTAATCGGTTTCAACGGACAAGGGATGGCCTGCGGGGAAGTCGGAGGGCGTTTTTGCGTTCAGCGAAGCTTTTACCCCATAGCCGATGCGGATGCCCGTGTAGTCCCCTTCCGGCACGTTTTTAAAGGTAATGGTCGGCGTCGCAAACGAGGCGTTGGCAGGGGTAAAATCAAAGTATTCAACCTCCGACAGAAGGGTTTCTTTGCTGCCGTTCAGCAGCGTAATATCGGACACATACATTCGACAGGCTTCAAAAAACAGCGGAATAGATCCGAACTGATAATCCTTGCTTTTTTCCAACTGAACCCCGTCGAAAGTAGCCTTGAATGTGATGTCAAAATTGACACCCGTGTCCTCCGTGCCCTGATCGCAGCAGGAGAACAAAAAAGCGAAACTTGTGAGTGTAAGTAGCAGTGTTATTTTTTTCATTATTGTGAAACGCTGAAAGTACTAGGCAAGTTGGCTACAATGGTGTTTTTCCAAGCCTGAATGTCGTGGGTTGTCCAATTTACCCCTTCAAACATCTTTTTGTAATCCACTTTCAGTGTCAATGGGAAATCATAGCCCGTGGGATGTACAAATAAGCCCATGGCCCCGATGCGTGGCTGGCCCAAATCAGATTGAAGGAATCGGATCGTGTCGGGTTGTGTGGCCGCCATCGAATCGCGCACTACAACGGCTTGGAGGAACACAAACCCCGCCGATTGTCCGCGCCAAAGGCTGTCTGTTTGTGCCGAAAGTGGATGATTTGCCGGGGCTTTTGTAGGCACCACTTTTTGCGCCTCCGGCGACAATCCGAACCTGAAATTCACTTCCTCAAAATTGCCATCCTGCCGAAAAGTGCCCACCACATAGTCCACCGGGGTCCTGCGCACCAGTTGAAAATCATTGGTAAAAAGTTGGCTGCTCGTATCTGTGCCCATCAAGGTAACGAAGGTCAGCGTATCGCTCACGCGGAACAGGTCTCCGTTCTGAAACAATTGAAAATCAGAAAGATAAAACGCCACGCTCTTTATTCTGAACAAATGGCCGGTTTCATCGGGGTAAAGGGAGTCGTTGCGAAAAAGCAGGGTGTCGTAAACCTGATTTACCGTCAACACAAGTTTCGGGTACTCACAACAGCAATCCTTGTCTGCCCCCGCGTCGAAATTGGTAGCCGCAATGTCTAGGCAGCCCTCTTTTGGCTCGAAGCAAGCCGTTAAGCAAAGGGCAAAAAGTGAGCAACAAAGGGGCAAACGGCTCATGTATTTTGTTAATTTAGTGATCCTAACTCACCCTCCCAACTCTTTCAACACCTGTTTGATATATTGTTTCACTTGTGAAGAAAATTCTTTTTCAATGATCCAACCCGCGTAATGGCGTTCACGGGCGAGGACGGTTTTAACAGGTTCTCCCACATATTTTCCAAAATTGAACACCACGGTGCCGTCGAGCTGCACTCGGAGTTTCTGTGTTGCGTCCACAAAATGGAGGTCGTTGGTGAATTCGTGGATCGCTTGCATGTCATTTTTGATGGGCGCAGGAATCGTGTTTCCGTCTTCGTCCAACAAATCTTTGCCTTCGTAGGCGCGAATTTGCCCTTGAAAAACTGCCACCGTGGCCCGCACATCGGCCAAAGCATCGTGTGCGTCTTCGAGTTCTTTTTGGCAATAGAGTCGGTAAGCGGCCTTCAGGGTGCGCGGTTCCATCTTGTAAAAGATACGCTGGGCATCTATCAAACGCCGCTTCGAGATGTCGAATTCCATGCCCACGCGGGAAAACTCTTCCATGAGCATGGGCACATCGAAACGGTTGGAGTTGTAGCCTCCAAGGTCAGCATTGCCTATAAAATCCCAGATTTTTTGGGCCACCTGGACAAAAGTGGGTTTGTTGGCGAGGTCTTTGGGTGTGATGCCGTGTATGGCCATGGATTCCTCTGAAATCGGAATGCCAGGGTTGATAAGCATCGAAAGTTCTTCGGGTGCTTGACCGTTTTTTCGGAGTTTTACCAGCGCGATCTGGACGATGCGGTCGCGGATGACGTTCAGTCCTGTGGTTTCCACATCAAAAAAAACGAGGTCGCGGTCGAGATTGATTTTGAAATCTTCCATAATTGGGGGGCGAAGGTAGGGAATTGGGAGTGAAGGGTTTGTCATGTTAAATTTTCAACCAAATCAAAGCCTTTTGTCCTTTTGGAACTTCAACCCCCCAAAAACACTCATTTTTGCGGTTAGTATTCAGAAACCTCTGTCATTTTTGGGCCGCACCCCCTACCCCTAAAGGGGAGTCCATTCCTTAGAGTGCATAATCTGTTGATTTTCTTACAATTATGCACTCTAAGGAATGGACTCCCCGTTAGGGGTAGGGCGT